>JAQSVY010000038.1 GCA_029266935.1 Burkholderiales bacterium | reverse complement strand
CCATGCGGCGATTCTAGCGTCGCAGGAGCGGAGCGCCGCCTGCATGACGAGCGACACGTCCGCGGTGATCGCCGTGACCGTGACCTGCTGGAATCTCACAGCGCGGTGAGCAGGATCATCACCGCATGCGCGTTCGCGTCGAGCGCTTTCCTGGCTTGACTCACGGCGGGGATTCTGGCGTAACATGATCGCGTGAAATCGAAACGACCCAAGCCCAAGTCGAAGCTCGAGCAAGCTCCGCTCGAGGAAGCACCGGAGGAGCTGGGAGAAGCGCAAGAAACGGCGCTGCCGCGCGGACGCATTTTCGAGCACCCGGACGGGTTCTACTGGGAAGCCGAGGGCGAGCTGCACGGACCCTTCTCCACGCTCGCCGAGGCGGAAGCCGACCAGCTCTCCGGCGGCGCGCCGGAGGCGTCCGACCCCGATGCCCTGCAGGAAACCGAGTCCGAGCTGGGCATCAACGAGTGGATCGACCCGGACACCGGCGGCCCCGCCGAGGACTCCATCCCCCGCATCGAAGACCACTGAGCGCAGCTCAGGCGGCGCGAAGGATCGCCTGGATGCGCTCGATCTCCACCGGCTTCACCATGTAGTCGTCGAAGCCGGCCTCGGAAGCGAGCTGGCGGTCGCTCGGCTGCCCCCAGCCGGTCACCGCGACGAGCTTGCTGCCCGCCGTGGCAGACAGGCCGCGCAGGCGCCGCGCGAGGTCGAAGCCGTTCAGCTTCGGCAGGCCGATGTCGAGGAAGGCGATCTCCGGACGGAACTCGCCCGCGGCGGCGAGCGCCGCCGGCCCGTCGTGCTCGACCCGCACCTCGTTGCCCATGCGCCGCAGCAGCGTCGCGAAGCTGCTCGCGAAGTCGAGGTTGTCGTCGGCGAGGAGGATACGGTGCGGCCTTGCCGCCGATGCCCTGGCAAAGGGGGCGCGGTCGTCGCGGGCGGCGGGTTGCCGCTCGCCCGCCAGCGGGATGCGCACCACGAACTCCGCGCCCTTTCCCGGGCCGGCGCTCGAGACGCTGATGGTGCCGCCGTGCAGCTCCACCAGGCGCCGCGCGAGCGACAGGCCGACGCCCAGGCCCATGGTCGAGCGCTCCAGGGACCGGTCGACCTGCGCGAACATCTCGAAGATCTCTTCGCGCATCTCGGCGGCGATGCCGACGCCGCTGTCGCGCACGCGCGCCACGAGCTCGCCGGCGGCCACCTCGACCTCGAAGTCGATGCGCCCGCCGGGGTCGGTGAACTTGATCGCGTTGTTGAGCAGGTTAAGGAACACCTGCGCGAGGCGCGTCGGGTCGGCGTCGAGCGTCACGCCCGTCGGCGGCAGGGCCACGCGCAACGCGTGCCCGCGCGCCCGCGCGAGCGGCTCGACCGCCTCGATCGCGCTCTGTGCGACGGCGCGTGCGTCGACCTGCTCCTTGCGCAGGTTGAGCTTGCCGGTGGTAATTCGCGACACGTCGAGCAGGTCGTCGACCAGGCGCACCATCTGCGCGAGCTGCCGCTCGATGATGGCGCGCGCCTCGGCCACCGCCGCCGGGTTGTCGCGCGCCGCCTGCATGATGTAGAGCGCGTTGCGGATCGGCGCGAGGGGGTTGCGCAGCTCGTGCGCGAGCGTGGCGAGGAACTCGTCCTTGCGTCGGTCGGCGGCGCGGATGGCGCCTTCGGCCTCGCGCCGCTCGGTCATCTCGCGCTCGAGGTCGGCGAGCATGCGGTTCAGGGTGTCGGCGAGCATGCCGATCTCGTCCTCGGTGCGCTTCTCGGCGCGCACCGAGAAATCGCGCCGCTCGAAGACCTGCCGCGCCGCGCCCGCGACATTGAGGATCGGGCCGGTCACCGCGCGCTGCAGCCACACCGAGACGAGCCACGCCACCGCCAGCGAAAGCGCCAGCACGCTGCCCAGGATGGCGACGTAGTCCTGCATGCGCTCGCGCAGCCCGGCGCTCGAGCGTAGGAACACCGTGCCGAGGTCCTCGTTGGCGTCGGTGACGGCGTGGAACAAGGTCACGGAGTCGCCCTCGAGACGGTAGCCCGGCGCCCCGGCGCGCGGCGGGATGCCGCTCTGCCCGGCGCGGGCGTAGGAAGCAAACAGCGTCCCGTCGAGCGCGTAGAGCGCGGCGAGCTCGATGTCGGGCCGCCCGCGCAGCATCAGCAGGTCCTGCGCCGCCGCCTTGCGATCCTTGAACGCGAGCGCCGGGCCGCTCGCCCGGCCGATGATCTCGGCCTGGGTGCGCAGTTCGGCGAGGTGCGTCTCGCGGAGGGTACGCACCTCGTAGAAGAGCATGGCGGCGGCGCTCACGAGCAGCGCGATCACGGTGGTGGCGATCACCACCGCCATGGTCTTGCGGCGCACCGAGGCGCCGATCCAGCGCAGCGGCCTCACAGTTTGCCTTGCTTCACAATTTCCCCGGTCTCACGCTGCTCGCCACGGCGAGCATGCGCGAGCTGATCCTGAGCTCGCGCTGCTCGGCGGCGTCGAGCGCCACCTCGAAGCGCACGCGACCCTCGGCGCGCACGAAGTTCACGACCGCGCCCTGGTCGAGGCCCCGCTCGGAGTCGCTCACCACCAGGACGCCGCGCGTGGGCGCGAGCCGCGCGAGCTGCGCACCCGCCTCGCGCCCGACGAAGAGCACGTGCACGCCCGCGAGGCTTGCCCCCTCGTGCAGCCGCACCGCCGCGACCGGCCGCCCCTGCACGACGCGACCGGGCACGATCTCGCGCAGCTCGGCGAGCACGTCGTCGGCGCCAAGCACGCCGATCACGATCGGCGAGTCGGGCCGCAGGAAGGTCGACTGCGGCCACTCGACGAAGGAGAGGAAGCGGAAGAGGTACGCCGCCTTCACCTCGTGCTCGAGCGCCTGGCCGAGCGCGCACAGGGGCACGATCAGAAGGAGGAGGAGCGCTTTCTTCAGGGGAGCCCTCGTCCTACAAACCGATCCTGAGCTTCAAGGACGCCGCGCGCTCGAACTCGGCGCCGGGAGACCATTCGACGTGGCGCGCCTCGAGCAGATTCTCCAGCAGGATCGAGACTTCGAGGTTGCGGCGCGGGTGCCAGGCGAGCCGCGCGTCGAGCGCGGCATAGGAGGGAACGCTGCGGCCCTCGATCTCGCCGTAGTACCGCACCATGAAGTCGAGCTCGCGGGAGGTGCCAAGATCGAAGGCGGCGCGCAGCTTGCCCCAGCTCTCCGGGTCCGCGACCCCGCCCGGCTGCGCCTGCAGGTCGGTAGCCCCCGGCTTGAGCTTGAGCGACTGGTCGAGGCGCACCGCGCCCGCCTCGATGCGCCACCAGTCGGCGCCGCGCCAGGCGCCCCAGGCCTCGATGCCGGTGGTGCGTCCTTCGAGGCCGTTCGCGATCACCGGCCCCGCGGGCGAGGGCGACAGCGTGCGCAGGTTCTCGTGCTGGTGGTGGAAGCCGGTGATCGTGAACGACAGGTTCTGCGCGGCCTGCGCGCGGTAGCCGAGCTCGAATACGCGAGACACTTCCGACTGGAACTCCGGCCCGCCGGCGAGCTGCGTGAACGGCGGGTTGCCCGGGGCGAAGAGGTCGCGGTCCAGGCGCGCAGGGGCGCGCACCGCGCGCGAGACCGCGCTCCAAAGCAGCTGGTTCGCGGTGGGCTGCCAGGCGAGGCGGGCATTCGGCAGGAACTCGTTACCGGTGTAGGTGTTCCTTTCGGCCTTCGCGCCGAGGGTAAGGTCGAGCCCCGGGCGCAGCGACACCTCGTCCTGCACGAACACATGCGCCTCATTCAACGTGCGCTGCGCCGGCATGAAGGCGAGCGCGGCCGAGTTTTCGATCTTGTCGTCGTGGTGGCGCACCCCGAGTCCCCAGAGCAGGCGATGGCGGCCATAGCGCTTCAGGGCGTGCTGCGCTTGCAGGTCGTAGGAGTCGAGGTTTTCCTTGAAGACGCCGCGGTGCTCGCGGTGCGTGTGATCGAAGTAGGCCTGGACGCGCAGCGCCGAGCCGTCGCCGTAGTCGCGCGTCCAGCGCCCCAGCACGTTCAGGCCGTCGATCTCGCGCGGCTGCGCCGCCTGGTCGATCTCCCCGCCGTACAGGTCGCCCTGCAGCGTGAAGCCTTCGGCCGGACTTCCCCAGTCGGCGCGAAAGCCGACCTGCGCACGGTCGGCCTGGTCGCGATTGGACGCCCCGCCCGGAAGCGACGTTTCGTCGCGCTTGGCTGCCTTTGCGTACAGGCGGTAGTGGCCGCCTTCGAGCGCGCCGCCGTGACGTGCCACGACCTGGCGTTCCTGGCTTCCGGCACCAAGGGAAGCGAGTGTTCCCTGGGTGCCCTCGGCGCTCTTCGTGATGACGTTGATGACGCCGTTCACCGCGTTGGCGCCCCACAGCGTCGCGCCCGGGCCGCTGATCACCTCGATGCGGGCGACATCCTCGAGCAGTACGTCCTGGGCGTCCCAGAACGTGCCGGAAAAAAGCGGGGTGTAGACCGTGCGCCCGTCGATCAGCACCAGCAGCTTGTTGGCGGTGGTGCTGTTGAAGCCGCGCGCAGTGATGGCGTACTGGCTCGAGTCGACGCGCGCCACCTGCAGGTTCGGCGCGAGGCGCAGCGCCTCGGGCAGGCTGGTCGCGCCCGAGCGGCGGATGTCGTCGCCGGTGATGACGTAGATCGACGCCGGCGCGCGCGACAAGGGCTCTTCGCGGCGCGACACCGAGGATACCGCCACGTTGGCGAGCTGCTCGAGCGACAGGTCGGCGAGATCGCGCGCCGCGAGCGTAATGCCCTGCGCGCCTGCGGCCGCCGACCATAGGCAAAGCGAGGCCAGTACCCGGTACCGCATGCGTCCACTCCCCCTCTACTTCGATGCGACTTGCGCCAGCAGGTTGTTCAGTGCACCGGGGTCGACCGGCTTGGTGAGGTGGTGGTCGAAGCCGGCCTCGGAAGAACGCCGGCGGTCGGCTTCCTGGCCCCACCCCGTGACCGCGACAAGGGTGACGCGCGGGCCCTGGCTGCGCCGCAGCGCGCGCGCCACCTCGTAGCCGTTGGTGCCTGGCATGCCGATGTCGAGCAGCGCCACCCGCGGGCGGAACTGTTCGCCCAGACGCAGCGCAGTGGAGCCGTCGTAGGCGACCTGCACCTCGTGCCCGAAGAGCGCGAGGATGCGCTGCATCGAGTCGGCGGCGTCGCGGTTGTCGTCGGCGACGAGCACGCGCAAACCGGGCGACTGGGGCGCGAGGTAGGGGGCGGCGGGACGCTCGCGCGCCAGCGCGCTGGCGGCGGCGAGCGGCAGGCGCACCACGAATTCCGTGCCCCGCTGCTCGAGCCTGCCGCCGTGCAACGAGACGATGCCGCGCACCAGCGCTAGGCCGATGCCGAGGCCTTCCAGCCCGTGCGGGCCGCCGTCCACCGACACCACCGCCTCGCGGTTCTCGGCGACGACGCTTAAGCCGATGGCCTCGCGCGAGCCGCTGTCGCGTGCGGCGTTCTTGATCAGGGCCGAGAGCACCTGCGCCAGGCGCGCCGCGTCCGCATAGAGGGTGACGCGCTCGCTCGGCATGAGCACCGAGAGGTGGCGCCCGGTGGCGTTGACCTGCGGGCGGGAGAGCTCGAGCGCCATGTCGACCACGGCTTCGAGCGGCACCAGCTCGCGGCGCAGCTGCAGCCGGCCGCGCGAGATGCGCTCGATGTCGAGCAGGTCGTCGATCAGGCGCGAGAGCTGGTCGATCTGGCGTTCGATCACGCCCTGGCTCCAGGCGACTTCCGGATCGAGCGGGCCCTTGCGCCCGAGGATCGCCACCGCGTTGCGCATCGGCGCGAGCGGGTTGCGCAGCTCGTGCGCGAGCGCGGCAAGGAACTCGTCCTTTCGCGCCTCGCCCTGCTTGAGCGCCTCCTCGGCCCGCTTGCGGTCGTGGATGTCGAGCACGATCGCCACCCAGCCGTCGGGCTCGCGCGCGGCGTTGAACGTCGGCTTGAGCGTGGCGCGGATCCAGCGCGGGCCGACGCCGGGATAGTGGGCAAGGCGCTCGTAGTGCAGCTCCTCGCCCTTGCGCACGCGCTCGAGGTAGGGCGCGAGCTCGCGGGCGCCCTGCTCGCCGAGCACCTCGTCGATGGTGCGGCCTGCCAGCGCCTCGGGCGTGCTGCCAATCCAACGGGCGTAGAGCGGGTTGACCCACAGATAGCGGCCGTCGCGGTCACAGCGCAGCGCCGCGGCCGGCAACGCATCCAGCACCAGCCGGAGCTCTTTCTCGTTTGTCATCCGGGCCTTACTGTAACGGAGGCCCGCGAGCGTAAATATCGCTTTTTCGACTACATGCGCAGGCTCGCACCCTGGCGGCGCAGCTCCGCGCGCACATCTTCCACAGAAATGGAACGCGGCGAAACTGCATGGCATGCCGCGAGCGCGGCGCAGACGCCGGCGGCCTGGCCAGTGGCCATGACGATCGGCATCACGCGGTACGAGGAATGCGCTTCGTGCGTACCCGACAGGCAGCGTCCGGCGACGAGAAGGCCTTCGGTGCCGCGCGGCAGCAGGCAGCGCAGCGGAATGTCGTAGGCCTCGCCCGGCGGCAGGCGCTTGAGCACGGTGCCGCTGCCCTTCGGGTTGTGGATGTCGACCGGGTAGGAGCCGCGCGCGATGGCGTCGTCGAACTTGCGCGCCGAGAGCACGTCCTCGGCGCTGAGCTGGTAGTCGCCGAGGATGCGGCGCGTCTCGCGCACGCCGACGTTGACGCCGCTCTGCACGACGTACGAGCGCTCGAAGCCCGGCACATAGCGGCGCAGGAACGCGGCGATCTGGCGCATCTGCATGCGGCTGTGCCACTCGGCGTAGGAAAGGTCCCAGACGTCGGTGCCGAGCACGCGCGTCACGCGCGTGCTGTTGACGCTCACCTCGCCCTCGTGCGGCGTGGCGAAGAACAGCATGTCCTCGCGCGGCAGCTCCAGCCGACCTTCCTCCGTGGCGCGGCGCACGAGCGCCCACAGGCCGTGCACCCCGCGCCATTCCTTCGGGTTCTCGCGCACGTAGGCGTCGAAGGCCGCGCGCTCGAACTCGGCGATGCGGAACATCAGCGTCATCGGCTGCACCAGGCCGTCGGCGCGGCCGACCTCGTGCGGCGCGCCGGCCTGCACTGCGATGTCGCCGTCGCCGCTGCAATCGATCACCACGCGCGCGCGGATCGCGAGCGGCCCGGACTTGGTCTCGAAAACTACGCCGCTAACGGCATTTCTTTCCTCGATGACGCCGCTCGCGAACGCATGGAACAGGAACTGCACGCCCGCCTCGTCGAGGAGCTCCAGCGCGACCAGCTTGAACCATTCCGGATCGAAGGGCACGACGTAGCCGGTGGACAGCGAGGGCGCAACGGCGCCGCCCGCCTGCACCAGCCGCTCAAGCAATCTCTTCAAGACACCGGCCACGACCGGCTGGCCGGGCCCGTGATCGGTCGGCAGGAGCGTGGTGGCGCCTTTCTGCTCCGGCACCGGCTGCTGGGTGTGGAAGGACATGAGCGGCATGACCAGCGCCGCGGTGGCGTTGCCGCCGAGGAAGCCGTAGCGCTCGGCGAGCACGACGCGCGCGCCGGCGTCGGCGGCGGCGATCGCGGCCCCGATGCCCGCCGGGCCGCCGCCTACCACCAGCACGTCGGTCTCCGCGGCGAGGCGCGCCTGGCGCGGCGGCAGCTCGAGGCTCGCTTCCGTAGCGGGTCGCGCTAGAGCCGGCACTTAGGCTCCACTAGGCGGCCGCTTTGATGTCCGTGAAGTTCTTCTCCTTCAAAAGCTTCACTGCAATGCGGATCGTCTCCCTGGAGCGCTCCTGGAGCGCCGGCACCGACTTCTGCAGCTGCGCCCTGAGCGAGCGGCGCTTGTCCCAGGACTCGTCGAGGTGGGCGATCAGGCGGCCCGGGTTGACCAGGTTGAGAGGCGGCGCCGGCAGCTTCAGATCCTCGAGGAAGCCGCTGACCTTGCCGGCATAGGGCAGCGCGACGAACGGGGTGCCGCGCAGCGCCGCGAAGATGAGGAAGTGCAGGCGCATCCCGACCGCGAACTGGAAGCGCCCCATCATGGCGAGGATCTCGGCAGCGCTATATTCGCCCTTGAGCACGGTGGCGCGCTGTGCGCGCAGCATCCTGGCGATCACCGCGTGGCTGTGCTGCGTGTCGAGCACCGAGCGCTCCATCGGCACGAACACGATGTCGGCGTCCCAGCGGTCGATCATGAAGTCCGCGGCGTTGGCGAGCAGCCCGTGGTAGACCTTCTGGTCGATGTCGGGCGCGGCGACCCCCGGTTCGCGCACCGACATGCCGATGAGGCGCCGACGCCCCTCCAGCCCCTCGCGCTTGAGGAAGCCGCGCGGCAGCGCCGCCGGCTTGAGGAGCAGCGCCGGGTCCGCGGTCACCACCACGTCGCGGTGCACGCCTGCCTCCTCGAGCACCTGCTGCGCCGCGCGCTCGCGCACGGTGATCGCCTGCACGCCTTCGAATGCCTCGCGCACCGCCGCCTGCGCCGCGGGGTCCTTGAGCGGTCCCGCGCCTACGGCGTACACCATCACTGGCACGCCGAGTTCCTTGGCCACCAGCACCTCGCGCAGGTAGACCTTGACCTCGGCGTCGTAGAGGATGCCGCCGCCGCCGAAGATCAGCAGGTCGAGGCGCTGCACCTCCGGCACCACCTCGGCGCGCGACATCTTGCGCACCGGGATCGAGCGCTCCACCGCGTGGCGGCGCTTGGTGTCCTCCGCGTCGCGCGAGAACACCGTGATCTCGACGTCCGGCAGCTCGCGGCGCAGCTCGGCGATGATCGATTGCAGGATCGCCTCGTCGCCGAGGTTGAGCCCGCCGTAGGAGCCGGTGATGCCGACGCGGTAGGGGGTCTTAGC
>JAQSVY010000323.1 GCA_029266935.1 Burkholderiales bacterium | reverse complement strand
CCCCAGGCCGAGATCGACGTCCGCCGTGAGCGCGTAGGTCAAGCCGATCACGCGCTCGCGGATGCTCGTGCGCGAGGACGGATCGGGATTGGTGTCCCGGCCGAGATCGACCACCAGCTTGGTGTTCGCGCCGAGCGACCACAGCAGCGCGATCGAGGCATGCCACAGGGATTCCCGCTCGTCGTCGATGCGATTGCGCAGGTAGCCGACGTGCCCGATGAGCTCGAAGTCGCCGGGCGCGAAGCTCGCCGCCAGCGCCGAGCCCCAGAACTCCTCGCTGACAACCGGCTTGATGATCATGCTGACCGGCCCTTCGTCGTAGAAACGCCACTTGAGGGCGAGCGAGGGGTCGCCGGTGCCTTCATGGCGAACGTAAGGCAGCTCCACCTGCAGGTCGGTCTTCTGCGTGATGCCGTAGCTCAGCGCCGCGGCACCCTCGGTCGTGCGGCTGCCCTCGTCTTTCGCGCGCGCGCCGTGCACCTCGAGCTGCCGCGCATCCTTGCCCAGGACGCCGGTGTCCTCGGTCAGCAGCGGATGCCCCGCGCGGGCGGCGCCGGCAGCGAGGCAGGCCGCCAGCGCGAGACTGAAGAGCCTTATGCCTTCACCTCTTCCGGCTCGCCGAGCGTGCGCCAGTCGATATCCTTCGGGACAAGGCCTTCGAACGAGGCCAGGCTCACATGCGGGATGCGCGGCTCGGTGGCGCCGATGGCGGGCCCGCCCTCGGCGAAGCGCTTCGCCGCCGCGACCATCATGCGGCGGAACTGCACCACCGCCATGTCGCTCGAGCCCGGGTGGTCCCGGCTGCGGTCGACGATCGTACCCATCGACTCCCACATCGCCATGTCCTGCGTCGGGATGCCGTGGATGCCGGTGAAGTCGCCGCGCTTCATCGCCTCGCGGTCCTGCAGGTATCGATTTTCGAGGTTCCTCAATTTTTTGAAATTCGAATCAAGGTCGACACCCACCTCCGCCGCGCAGAAGCGGCGCCACGCCTGCTGCGAGATGCCCTTCGCGGGATCGGAGTGCCAGGCAATCCAGTAGAACATGGTGTTCACGTCGTCGAGCGGCACCAGCATCTGTGCGAGGTTGTACTGGTCGTTCGGCGGGATGAGCACGGTGAAAGGAGCGATGAATAGCGTGGTGCGCACGTAGTCGTGCGTGGCGGCGTTCTTGATCGGCGTGCGGATCGCCGCATACTTGAAGCCGTACGAGGTCGGCTGGAATTGCAGGCGCGGCGCCTTGTCGTTCGAGGGGCGCAGCCACGCCGAATCGGTGGCGGTCGAGCCGCATACATCCTGCGCCGCCGGCATGTTGGTCGAGTGCAGGCTCGAGCTGTGCGCCGAATCGATGGAGCCTTCGAGCACCTGCGCCCAGTTGCAGCCGGCGTGCATCTTGACGATGCTGGTGCGCGTCTCGCGCGTCGGCGCCCAGGCAGGCGGCTCGAGCTCGCGCATCTCCTCCCTCGGGCCCATCCAGATCCAGACGAAGCCCCCCGACTCCCGGGCGGGATAGGCCTTCGCCTTCACCGAAGAGTCCTTCTTCGCAAAGGGCTCGGTGGGCATCTCGACCGCGTTGCCTTCGACGTCGAACTTCCAGCCATGATAGAGGCAGCGCAGGCCGCACTGCTCGTTGCGGCCGAAGACGAGCGAGGCGTTGCGGTGCGGGCAGCGCTCGCCGAGCACGCCCAGCCGGCCGTCCGAATCGCGGAACACCACCAGGTCCTCGCCCAGCAGCCGCGCCTTGACCGGCGCGCAGTCGGGCTCGGCGACCTCCTCGGCCATGCATACCGGCAGCCAGTGCTGGCGCATCAGCTGGCCCATCGGCGCCGGGCCCTCGACGCGGCAAAGCAACTCGTTCTGCTCGCGGCTCAGCATTTACTTAGCCTCCTAAGTAAATTATGGTACCTCCGTGCGCAAGCTGCGGATAGGGGTCGCCGGGCTCGGGCGGGCATTCCAAGTGATGGCGCCCGCCTTCCGGGACCCGCGTGTCGAGCTGGCGGGCGGGACGGACCCGCGAAGACCCTCGTTCCAGGGCAAAGGCTTCGACTCGGTAGAAGCCTTGTGCCGCTCCGACATCGACGTGCTCTATGTCGCCACGCCGCACCAGTTCCACGCGGAGCACGCCTGCCTTGCGGCGCGGCACGGCAAGCACGTGCTGGTCGAGAAGCCGATGGCGCTGAGCCTCGACGAGTGCCGGCGGATGATCGACGCCGCCCGGGAAGCCCGCGTCCAGCTCCTGGTCGGCCACAGCCACAGCTTCGATCTCCCGGTTCTCAGGACGAGAGAACTGATTCGTACCGGCGCCTTCGGCCGGCTGCGCATGATCACCGCGGTCAACTTCACCGACTTCCTCTATCGCCCGCGCCGACCGGAGGAGCTCGATACTTCCCGCGGCGGCGGCGCGGTCTTCAACCAGGCCGCGCACCAGGTCGATGTGACAAGAGTTATTTCTTCGGCGCACGTCGTTTCCGTCAAGGCTCACACCGGCAGCTGGGATCCCGACCGCCCCACCGAGGGCGCGTACGCCGCCCAGCTCAGCTTCGACGACGGCGCCTTCGCCAGCCTCGTCTACAGCGGGTA
>JAQSVY010000322.1 GCA_029266935.1 Burkholderiales bacterium | reverse complement strand
CAGCCTGTACTTCACGATGCTCAACTGCAACAAGCGCTCGATCACGGTCAACATGAAGACCGAGCAGGGCAAGCAGGTGTTCGTCGAGCTGCTGCAGAAGTGCCACATCATCATGGAGAACTTCGGCCCCGGCGTGCTCGATCGCTTCGGCTTCCCCTGGGAGAAGATCCGCTCGATCAACCCGAAGATCGTCATGGGCTCGATCAAGGGCTTCGGCTCGAGCGGGCCCTACGCGGACTTCAAGGCCTACGAGAACGTGGCGCAGGCGATGGGCGGGGCGATGAGCACCACCGGTGTCCCCGACGGTCCGCCTTTCGTCACCGGCGCGCAGATCGGCGACTCCGGCACCGGGCTTCACCTCGCCATCGGCCTGCTCGCGGCGCTGCGCCAGGCCGAGCGCACCGGCAAGGGCCAGTACGTGGAGGTGGCGATGATGGACGGCGTCATGAACCTGTGCCGCGTCAAGTTCCGCGACCATCAGCGCCTCACCCGCCAGTGGCTGTCCGAATATTCGGTGCCGACGCAACAGGGGATGGGCGCGGTGCCGCGCGCGGGCAATGACTCCGGAGGTGGCCAGCTCGGCAACGCCATCCACTGCAAGCCGCACGGCCAGAACGACTGGCTCTACGTCGTCGTGCAGGAAGCGGTCTGGGAAGACCTGGCAAACCGCATCGGCCCCGACCTCGGCCAGCCGGGGCTCGCCACCGACCCGCGCTTTGCGAAGGTCTCGGACCGCAGGAAGAACCAGAACGAGATGTGGCGGCTCATCACCAAGTTCGCCGAGAAGCACACCAAGCGCGAGTTCATGGCGATCCTGAATCCCATCGATGTGCCCTGCGGGCCGATCATGAGCACCGAGGACCTCGCCGACGACGAGCACGTGCGCGGCCGCGACATGTGGGTCGAGCTCGACCACCCGGAGCGCGGCAAGTGGTTCAACGTCGGCATGCCGATCAAGCTCTCCGACTCGCCGGCGGTGATCAAGCGCTCCCCGACGCTCGGCGAGCACACCGAAGAAGTCCTGAAAGAGGTTCTCGGCTACGAGGATTCGAAAATCAGTTCGTTAAAGGCCGCGGGCGCTTTCTCCGTTCCGCCCAAGAAGGCCGCCTGAAAGTCAGAGAGTGATCAGACAATGAGAATTGCCATCGTTGGCCAGCAGGACTTCGGCAAGGCGGTGCTGGAAGCCTTCCTCGCACGCGGCGACCAGGTCGCGGGCGTGTTCTGCGCGCCCGAGAAGCCCGGCGCGCGGCCCGACGCGCTCAAGGTCGCCGCGCAGGAGAAAGGGGTCGAGGTTTTTCAGTTCCCCTCCCTGAAGTCCGAGGAGGCGAGAACCTCCCTCAAGAGGCTCGCCCCCGATCTTGGCATCATGGCGTTCGTGCTGCAGTTCGCGCCGCAGGACTTCGTCACCATCCCCAAGCACGGCACCATCCAGTACCACCCCTCCCTGCTGCCGAAGTACCGCGGGCCGTCGTCGATCAACTGGCCGATCATCCGCGGCGACTCGAAGACCGGGCTCACCATCTTCCGTCCGACCGACGGGCTGGACGAGGGGCCCGTGATCCTGCAGAAGGAGGCGCCCATCGCGCCCGATGACACGCTGGGTACGGTCTACTTCGACCGCCTCTTCCCCATGGGGGTGGAGGCGATGCTCGAGGCTGCGGATTTGGTCGTCAACAACAAGCATCAGGAGGTGGTGCAGGACGAGGCCAAGGCGACCTACGAGGGCTGGTGCCGCAAGGCCGAGGCGCGCCTCAACTGGGCGAACCACGTCGATTTCGTCTACAACACCGTCCGCGGCTGCAACCCGGCGCCCGGCGCCTGGACCACGCTCAACGGGAAAGAACTACAGATCTTCGACGCCCGCAAGCACGCGGTGCGCACTTTCGGCGCGGTCAGGGGCAAGATCGGCGAGGTCGTCGAGGTGACGCCCCAGAGCTTCCAGATCACGGCCCAAGGCGGTCGCGTCGAGGTGCAGCGCGCCAAGCTCGGCGACGGAAAAAAAGTCGCAGCCGCCGAACTCCTCAGCAGCGGGGCAATCAAGCCCGGAATGATTGCTGCCTAGCAACAATTTCCCTGCATCCCGGAGCCGTAGCGTAAAATTTTTCGGGGCGCGCTTGCGCCAAAGGCGCGGAGTACGCAATGGGGAGGCGCAGCGCGGCATGAAATCCGGTTTCTGGGAGCGCGGACTGGTTTCTCGGGGTCGGCGTCGCGCCTCCGACCTGATCCCCAACCTCGAGCGCAATGCCTATGACCTCGGCGTGGCCGCTACCACGCGCACACCGTCGGACCGCATCGCTGTCATCGCCATCGACGATACCTCGCTCGAGAACATCGGCCGCTGGCCGTGGTCGCGCTACGTGATCGCGGTAGTGATCGAGCTGCTCGCCACGCCATCAACCCAGCCATTCCCGACGCGCGCGCTGCGCGCCGCCGTCGCGGTGAAGGCCGGCGGCAGCGTCGACATCGAGCTTTGAGATGGCAGTGGACCTGACTCAGGCCCTGGAGATCGCCACCTGCACCGACCCGGGCATGGTGCGCTCGCACAACGAGGATTCGATCGCCGCCGATGCCGCCAACGGCCTGGTGGTGCTCGCCGACGGCATGGGCGGCTACAACGCCGGCGAGGTGGCGAGCGGGATGGCCACCACGGTAATCGTGACCGAGATGCGCCGGTTCCTCACCGGCGTCAAGCCGCACGACGTCGAGAAGGGCTCAAGCGAGGAAGTCGCGGCACGCCTGGTGCGCGAGCAGGTGCTGACGGCGAATACCTCGATCTACGAGGCGGCGCAGAGCCAGCCGCAGTACGCCGGCATGGGCACGACACTGGTGGTGTGCCTGTTCTATGACAATCGCGTGCTGGTGGCACACCTGGGGGACTCGCGCCTGTACATGCTGAGGGACGGCAAGTTCAGGCAGATGACGCGCGACCATTCGCTGCTGCAGGAGCAGATCGATTCCGGAATCATCACCGCCGAGCAGGCGAAGAACGCGGCGCACAAGAACCTCGTGACCAAGGCGCTCGGCATCGACCCGACCGTCGAGCCCGAGATCCACGAGTATCCGACCAAGATTGGCGACGTCTACCTGCTCTGCTCCGACGGGCTGTGCGACATGGTGGAGGACGAGGACATCGGCATGACGCTCCAGGCGCTGGGCGG
>JAQSVY010000037.1 GCA_029266935.1 Burkholderiales bacterium | reverse complement strand
GGGCGAGATCGCGTATCTGGCGAACATCGCTCAACCCACCGTGGCGCTGGTCAATAACGCCCAGCGCGAGCACCTGGAGTTCATGAACTCGGTGGAGGACGTGGCCGCCGAGAACGCCAGCGTCTATGCAGCGCTTCCGGCGCAAGGCGCGGCGGTCATCAACGCCGACGACGGGCAGGCGGCGGTCTTCCGCAAGGCGGCGGGGCAGCGCAGGGTGGTGGATTTCGGGCTGGACACGGCGGCCGCCGTCAGCGGCCGCTACACGCTGAAGCACCTGTCGAGCGAGCTGCAGATCCGCTTGCCCGATGGCGAAGCGTCGGCGACGCTCGCCATTCCGGGTCTCCACAACGTGCGCAACGCGCTCGCCGCCGCCGCCGGCGCGCACGCGGCAGGCATCGGCCTGCGCGCCATCGGCGAAGGCCTGACGGCGTTCCGCCCCTACGTGGGCCGCCTCCAGGTGAAGCAGGCGGGCGCGACGACCGTCATCGACGACAGCTACAACGCGAACCCGGACTCGGTGCGCGCCGCCATCGATGTCCTCGCCGCCTGCCCGGGGCCGACGGTGCTGGTGCTCGGCGACATGGGCGAGGTCGGGTCGCGGGGCGCGCAGTTCCACGAGGAAGTAGGCGCGTACGCGCGCAGCAAGGGCATCTCGAGCCTGCTTACCCTTGGCGAGGCGACGCGCGAGGCGGTCGCGGCGTTCGGCCCGCAGGCGCGGCATTTCGACAGCGTCGAGGCGCTGGTCCCGGCGATCCGCGGCAAGACCGTGCTCGTCAAGGGCTCGCGCTTCATGAGAATGGAACGGGTCGTGGCGGCGCTGACCGGCGCCGCGACAGGAGGGGGTCACTAATGCTTCTCGAGCTCGCGCAGTGGCTCGCCAAGGACGCTCGCGTCTTCAACGTGTTCAACTACATCACGCTGCGCGCGGTGCTCGCGTGCCTCACGGCGCTCGCGGTGTCGCTGATCCTCGGCCCCTACATGATCCGCAAGCTCACCGCGTACAAGATCGGCCAGGCGGTGCGCGACGACGGCCCGCGCTCGCACCTGACCAAGGCCGGCACGCCAACCATGGGCGGGGCGCTCATCCTGGTGTCGATCTGCCTCACCACGCTGCTGTGGGGCGACCTGTCGAACCGGCTGCTCTGGGTGGTGTTGCTCGTCACGCTCGCCTTCGGCACGATCGGCTGGATCGACGACTACCGCAAGGTCGTGCACCGCAACCCGAAAGGGCTGTCGGCCCAGGCGAAGCTCTTCTGGCAGTCGGTGATCGGCCTCGCCGCCGCGGCCTACCTCGCCTACCTCGCGCAGAGCATGCCTGCGCTGAACGAGCTCATCGTGCCGTTCTTCAAGCACGTCGCCTACCCGCTCGGCACGGTGGGCTTCATCGTGCTCACGTTCTTCGTCATCGTCGGCACCTCCAACGCCGTCAACCTCACCGACGGCCTCGACGGCCTGGCAATCATGCCCACCGTGATGGTTGGCAGCGCGCTCGGCATCTTTGCCTACGTCGCCGGGCACGCGGTGTTCTCCAAGTATCTCGGCCTGCCGCACATCGCCGGCGCGGGCGAGCTCGCCGTGATCTGCGGCGCGCTCGCCGGGGCGGGGCTCGGCTTCCTGTGGTTCAACGCCTATCCCGCCGAAGTGTTCATGGGCGATGTGGGTGCACTGTCGCTCGGCGCCGCGCTCGGCACCATCGCGGTCATCGTGCGCCAGGAGATCGTCCTGTTCATCATGGGCGGCGTGTTCGTCGCCGAGACGCTCTCGGTGATGCTGCAGGTGCTCTACTTCCGCTGGAGCGGCGGCAAGCGCATCTTTCGCATGGCGCCGCTGCACCACCACTACGAGCTCGAAGGCTGGAAGGAGAGCCAGGTCGTGGTGCGCTTCTGGATCATCACCATGATGCTGGTGCTGTTCGGCCTGTCGACGCTGAAGCTCAGATGATGCGCGAGCCGCTCTCCCTGCTCGAGAAGCGTGTCCTGATCCTCGGCCTGGGCGATACCGGCCTTTCGGTCGCGCGCTGGGTGGAGCGCCAGGGCGGCAGGGTGCGCGCGGCCGATACCAGGGATGCGCCGCCGCGTGCGGCCGACTACAAGGGAGAGCTCCATACCGGTCCGTTCGTTGCGGCGCTGCTCGAGGGCGTCGATCTGGTTTGCGCCAGCCCGGGCCTGACCCCCGATCAGCCAGTAGTTCGGGAGGCCCGCGCGCGGGGCGTTCCGGTGCTTGGCGACGTGGAGCTTTTCGCCCGGCACGCGCGCAAGAAGGTGATCGCGGTCACGGGGACGAACGGCAAGAGTACGGTAACGGCGCTCACCGGCCACCTGCTGCGCGCTGCCGGGATCGACTGCGAGGTTGCCGGCAACATCGGGCCACCGGTGCTGGACGCGCTGATGCAGCACGCGAGCGAGCCGGCGGCCTGGGTGCTCGAGCTTTCCAGCTACCAGCTGGAAACCACCTGGTCGCTCGAGCCGCACGCCGCGGCGATGCTGAACCTGAGCGAGGACCACCTCGACCGCTACCGCTGCCTCGACGAGTACGGCGCTGCGAAAGCGCGTGTCTTCGCCGGCACCGGTGTGCAGGTCCTGAACCGCGACGATGCGCGCTCGATGGCCATGGCGCGCGCCGGCCGGCCGGTGGTGAGATTCGGTCTCGATGCGCCCTCGCGCGATCGGGACTTCGGTCTCGTGGGCGGTTCGCTGGCCGAGGGCGCCAGGCCCTTTCTGCCCGTGGCGCAGCTGCCGATCCACGGGCTGCACAACGCGGCCAATGCGCTCGCTGCATCTGCACTCGCGCGCACGCTTGGCATTTCACTCGAGCAGATCGCCGGAGGGCTGCGCACTTTCCGCGGCCTGCCGCACCGCCTGCAGCTCGTCGCGCAACGCGGCGGCGTGGACTGGTACGACGATTCGAAAGGGACCAATGTGGGCGCGACGATCGCCGCCTTGCGCGGGCTCGGCCGCAAATCGGTCCTGATCTTGGGCGGGGAGAGCAAGGGGCAGGACTTTTCCCCGCTCGTGGGGCCGGTGCGGCAGTTTGCCAGGCGCGTGCTGCTCATCGGTCGCGATGCGCCGCTCATCGAGAAAGCCATTCCCGGAGAGCGCTGCGCGTCGCTCGAGACGGCAGTCGAAAGGGCAGCGGAACTGGCGCGGCCCGGCGACGCGGTGCTGCTTTCGCCGGCCTGCGCGAGCTTCGACATGTTCCGCGACTACCGCCACCGCGGCCAGGTCTTTGCGGCCGCCGTGAGGAGGCTGCCCTGAGCCGCACCTACGTCTTCGCGCGCAATGCGCCCGATGCCGAGTACGACCGCTCGCTGGCGTGGGCGGGATTGCTGCTTGCCGCCGCCGGCCTGGTGATGGTGTATTCGGCCTCGATCGCCATCGCCGAGTCGAGCCGTTTCACCGGCAACAACTCCGCGTGGTATCTCACCCGCCACGCGGTGTTCCTCACCGCTGCCTTGTGCGCCGCCATCGTGGTGTTCCTGGTCCCTGCGCGCATGTGGCAGAAGGCGGCGCCATGGCTGTTCCTCGTCGCGGTGGCGCTGCTGGTCGCCGTGCTTTTCCCGGGCATCGGCCGGGAAGTGAACGGTGCGCGCCGCTGGCTCGACCTGAAGGTCCTTACCCTCCAGCCTTCGGAGCTCATGAAGCTCGCGGTGGTCCTCTACGCCTCGGACTACACCGTGCGCAAGCACGCAGTGCTGAAGAGCTTCAAGCGCGGCCTGCTGCCGATGCTGGGCGTGATGCTGCTCGTCTCCTGGCTGCTGCTGCGCGAGCCGGATTTCGGCGCGCTGGTGGTGATCGCGGTGACGACGTTCGCCATCCTGTTCCTGGGCGGCATGAACGGCCGGCATTTCGTCGCGCTGGTCGGCATGCTCGGCGCCGGCTTCGCGCTGCTCGTACTATCCTCGCCCTACCGCATGCAGCGCATCTTCGGCTTCCTCGATCCGTGGGCCGACCCGCTCGGGCGCGGCTACCAGCTCTCGCATGCGCTCATCGCCTTCGGACGCGGCGAGCTCCTGGGGGTAGGGCTCGGCGCAAGCGTCGAGAAGCTGCACTACCTCCCCGAGGCCCATACTGATTTCCTGCTCGCGGTCCTGGCGGAGGAGCTGGGCCTCGCCGGTGTGGCGCTGGTCATCGGGCTGTTCGCCTGGATCGTCGCGCGCGCCTTCGCCATAGCTCGGCAGGCCGCTCTGCACGATCGTCACTTCGCGGCGCTGGCAGCGCAGGGCATTGGCGTGTGGATCGGCTTCCAGGCGCTCATCAACATGGGCGTCAACATGGGTCTCCTGCCCACCAAGGGGCTGACGCTGCCGCTCATGAGCTACGGCGGCTCGGGGCTGCTCGCCAATTTCGTCGCGCTCGCCATCCTGCTGCGCATCGATTGGGAAAACCGGCAACTCGCACGCGGGTTAAATGCATGAAGGCAGGCTTGCACGCATGAGCCGTTCCATCCTGATCATGGCAGGAGGAACCGGAGGGCACATTTTTCCCGGCCTGGCGGTCGCGGACGAGATGCGCGCCGCCGGCTGGCGCGTGGTGTGGATGGGGGCGCGCGGCGGCATGGAGGAGCGCCTCGTGCCGCCGCAGGGCTATGAAACGGCGCTGATCCGCGCCCGCGCCGCGCGCGGCAAGGGCCTTCTGCAGAAGCTTCTCCTGCCCGCTAGCCTGCTGCTTTCGTTCTGGGAAAGCGCGCGCCATTTGCGGCGCCTTAAGCCCGACGTCGTCCTCGGCCTGGGCGGCTACGTCGCTTTTCCAGGTGGGATGATGGCTTCGCTCCTGAACTGCCCGCTCGCCCTGCACGAGCAGAACGCGATTGCGGGGCTCGCCAATCGTGTGCTGGCCGGCATCGCGGACAAGGTGATGGTGGCGTTCCCGGACGCGCTCAAGCGCGCCGAGTGGACCGGCAATCCGGTGCGTGCCTCGATCGCAGCGATCCCCCCCCCGGAGGAGCGCTACCGCGGGCGGGAAGGCCCACTGCGGCTCCTCGTCGTGGGCGGGAGTCTTGGCGCGCAAGCGCTGAACGAGGCGCTGCCAAAGGCGCTCGCCCTTCTCCAGTCTCGCCCTCGGGTCGTGCACCAGTCCGGGGAAAGACACCTTGAGGCGCTGCGCAAGAACTACGCCGTTTCCGGCGTGGACGGCGAGCTGGTCGCCTTCATCGACGACATGGCGGGCCGCTACGCGGAGGCCGACCTTGTGCTCTGCCGCGCGGGCGCGGTAACGGTCGCCGAGCTCTCGGCGGGCGGCATGGCGAGCGTGCTGGTGCCTTTTCCGCACGCGGTTGACGATCACCAGACCGCCAATGCGCGCTTCCTCGCCGACAAGGGTGCGGCGCTGCTGGTTCCTCAGACCGAGCTGGGTCCGGAAAAGCTGGCGTCGCTACTGCGCACGCTTGACCGGCCCCGGCTACTCGAAATGGCGCGCAGGGCCCGCGCGCTGGGAAAGCCCGACGCCGCCCGCATCGTCGCGCAGCGCTGCACGGAATTAGCGCGATGAAGCACAAGGTCCGGGGCATCCACTTCGTGGGCATCGGCGGTTCGGGCATGTCGGGCATCGCCGAGGTGCTCGCGAACCTCGGCTACCAGGTGAGCGGCTCCGACCTCGCCGCGAACGCGGCTACCCGGCGGCTTGGCGCGCTCGGGGTGAAAGTCTTTCTCGACCACGACGCGCAGCACGTGGAAGGCGCCGACGCGGTGGTGGTCTCCAGCGCTGTTCAGGCCGACAACCCCGAGGTCGCGGCGGCGCGGGAGCGCCTTATCCCGGTCGTGCCGCGCGCCCTCATGCTCGCCGAGCTGATGCGCCTCAAGCAGGGCGTGGCGATTGCGGGAACGCATGGCAAGACCACCACCACGAGCCTTGTGGCGAGCGTGCTTGCCGAGGCGGGGCTCGATCCTACGTTCGTGATCGGCGGCAGGCTGAACGCCGCCGGGTCCAATGCGCGCCTCGGCGCGGGCGAGTTCATCGTCGTCGAGGCCGACGAATCGGACGCCTCCTTCCTGCACCTGCAGCCTGTGATCGCCGTGGTGACCAATATCGATGCCGACCACATGGGCACCTACGGCCACGATTTCGGGCGGCTGAAGCAGGCCTTCGTGCAGTTCCTGCAGAACCTGCCGTTCTACGGCTCCGCGGTGCTGTGCCTCGACGACGCGAACGTGCGCGAGATCCTGCCCGAGGTGTCCAAGCCGGTGCTGACCTACGGTACCGGCGAGGATGCCGCGGTGCGCGCCGAAGCGATCGAGCACGACGCCGGCCGCATGCGCTTCCGCGTGCGGTGCGCTGGGGGTGCGCCGCTGCAGGTGACGCTCAACCTTCCCGGGCGGCACAACGTGCTCAACGCCCTCGCCGCCATCGCCGTCGGCACCGAGCTCGGCGCGCCCGCGCCCGCCATCCTCAAGGCCCTCGCCGAGTTCCGCGGCGTGGGACGGCGCTTCCAGAACTACGGCACCGTGCGTCGCGAGCGCGGCGGCAGCTTCACGCTCATCGACGACTATGGCCACCACCCCGCGGAGATGGCCGCGACCCTCGAAGCCGCGCGCGGCGCCTTTCCCGGGCGGCGCATCGTGCTGGCGTTTCAGCCGCACCGCTATTCGCGCACCCGCGATCTGTTCGAGGACTTCGTCCGGGTGCTGTCGGGCGCCGATGCCCTGCTGCTCGCGGAGGTCTACGCCGCCGGCGAAGCGCCGATCGTCGCCGCGGACGGCCGCTCGCTCGCTCGCGCGCTGCGCGTGTTCGGCAAGGTCGAACCCGTGTTCGTCGAGGATATCGCGCAGATGCCGGCGGCGATTCGCCGCGTCGCCGAGGACGGGGACGTGTTGATCACGATGGGGGCCGGGTCGATCGGCAACGTCCCAGCCCTGCTGACATGAACATGAACGAACCGCTCGACTTCCAGGGGCTCCGAGGACAGCTAAAGCGCGACGAGCCGATGTCCCCGCATGTCAGCTGGCGCGCGGGGGGGCGCGCCGACCGTTTCTATGTGCCTGCGGGCCTCGATGACCTCGCGGCTTTCCTCGCCCGGCTGCCCGCCGAGGAGCCGTTGCTGTTCGTCGGGCTGGGATCGAACCTGCTGGTGCGCGACGGCGGCTGGCGCGGCACGGTGGTGATGATGCACGCGGCCAACCGGCGGCCGCGGCTCGACAGCGGACTCATCTATGCCGACGCTGGCGTCGCGAGCCCTAAGGTGGCCCGTTTCGCGGCGCTCAACGACCTCGCGGGCGCGGAGTTCCTGGTCGGCGTGCCGGGCAGCGTCGGCGGCGCGCTGGCGATGAATGCGGGCTGCTACGGCGGGGAAACCTGGGACATCGCCGAGCGGGTGCTCACCATCGACCGGGGCGGCCGCACCTTCCAGCGCAGCCGCAAGGATTTCGACATCGGCTACCGCTACTGTGCTCCGAAAACACCGCGCGAAGAGTGGTTCGCCGCGGCATGGTTCCGCCTCGCGCCGGGCGACGGCGAGACCTCGCGCGGCATCATGAAGGAACTGCTGGCGCGCCGCATCGCCACTCAACCGCTCTCCCTGCCCAACGCGGGCAGCGTGTTCCGCAACCCGGAGCGCGACCATGCGGCGCGCCTGATCGAATCCTGCGGCTTGAAGGGCTTCGCGCGCGGCGCCGCGCGCATCTCGGAGAAGCACGCCAACTTCATCGTCAACCCGAGCGGCGCCGCGAGCGCCGCCGACATCGAGTGGCTGATCCAGCACATCCAACGAACGGTCTACCAGATGAAAGGCATAGTGCTGATCACCGAAGTGCGCATCGTGGGGGAGCCGGCATGAGCTTCGGCAAGGTTGCCGTGCTTCTGGGCGGCAAGTCCGCCGAGCGGGAGGTGTCCCTGAAGAGCGGCGGGATGGTGCTCAATGCGCTGCGCAGCCGCGGCGTCGATGCGCATGCCTTCGACCCCGCCGAGCGCAGCCTCGAAGAGCTGCTGAAGCAGAAATTCGCGCGCGTGTTCATCGCCCTGCACGGGCGCTTCGGGGAGGACGGCACGCTGCAGGGCGCGCTGGAGTGGCTGGGCATCCCCTACACGGGAAGCGGGGTGCTCGCCTCCGCGCTCGCGATGGACAAGCTACGCACGAAGCTCCTGTGGCACGCCGAGGGCCTGCCGACGCCGCCCTACGAGGTGCTCGGGAAGGAGAGCAACCTCGAGGCCGTGGCGAAGCGCTTGCGCACGCCGCTGTTCGTGAAGCCGGCCTCCGAGGGCTCGTCGGTCGGCATGACCAAGGTGCGCGCGGCCGCCGGGCTCGACGAGGCCTACGCGCTCGCCGTGAACTACGACCCGGTGGTGATCGCCGAAAAGTTCATCGACGGCCCCGAGCTCACCGCCGCCATCCTCGGCGACGACGTGCTTCCCGTCATCCGCATCGAGACGCCACGGGAGTTCTACGACTACGAAGCGAAGTACCTCGCGAACGATACGCGCTATCTCATTCCCTCTGGCTTGAGCGCCAAGAAGGAAAAGGACATTCAGGCGCTTTGCCTTCGGGCGTTCCGCGCCCTCGGTTGCCGCGGCTGGGGCCGCGTCGACCTGATGCTCGACAAGCGCGGCCGGCCGTACCTGCTGGAGGTGAACACGGCGCCCGGCATGACCGATCACTCACTGGTGCCGATGGCGGCGCGCGCCACGGGCCTGTCCTACGAGGACCTGTGCGTGCGCATTCTGGAGGGCGCCCATGTGGGGTAACCCGCGCCTGCTCAACCTGGCGGCCGGGTTCTTGGCGGGCGTCGCGCTGCTCGCGCTGTCGGCCGGCGCCCTGCATTTGCTGCTTCGCTCGGAGATGTTTCCCCTGCGCAGCATCGAGCTGACGGCGCCGGCGCAGCATCTCACCCGGCAGCAGGTCGAGGCGGCGGTGCGCCGGCGTCTCGCCGGCAACTTCTTCGCTGTCGACGTCGCGACCGTGCGCGCGGCCGTGGAGGCGCTGCCGTGGGTGCGCCGCGCGGCGGTGCGCCGGGTCTGGCCGGACCGGCTCGAGGTGACCGTA
>JAQSVY010000036.1 GCA_029266935.1 Burkholderiales bacterium | reverse complement strand
ATGCGGACTTTCGATCTCCTCTATTCCGCCTACAGCATCAACCGACCGGCTTCGTCGTGACCGTGTGCCGGCTTTGCGTCGCGCTCAGCACGGGGGAATCTGGAACTGCCGCCGATAGGCCGCGGGCGACACGCCGGTGATGCGCTTGAACAGGCGCCGGAAGAAAGCGGAGTCCTCGTAGCCCACCCGCCAACCGATCTCGTCCACCGGGGCGCGCGTGCGCTCGAGGCGCCGCTTCGCGTCCGCGACGCGTAGCTGCTGCACGTAGGATAGCGGCGCGAGTCCCGTCGCTTCGGTGAACCTGCGCTTGAAGGTGCGCTCGGCCATCCCTGAGCGGCGCACCACCTCCTCCACGGGGTTCCCGACCGAGAAGTGCTTCTCCAGCCAGTCCTGCGCGGCGAGCGCTGCGGCATCGCCGTGGTCGCGCCGCCCCTCGAACACGATGTAGGGGCCGAGCCCGTCGCGGTGCCATTGCAGGGCGAAGAATCGCGCCACGGTCTGCGCGGCAGTCGGGCCGACGTGGCGCGCGATCAGGTAGAGCACGAGGTCGTGCCACGACATGGAGGCGCCGGAGGTGACGAGCTCGCTGCGCTCCCCGACGGCCACCAGCGTGCGCTCGGGAAAGAGGCGCACGTCGGGAAACACGGCGCGGAACGCGCTCGCATAGCTCCAGTGGATGGTCGCGTCGCGGCCGTCGAAGAGCCTCGTCTCCGCGAGCAGGAACACGCCCGAGCACGCCGAGCAAAGGAGCGCGCCGCGGCGGTGCGCCTGGGCGAGCCACTCGACCAGCGCGGGATATCGGCCCCGCGCCCAGGCGCCATCGCACAGCACGACCGACGGCACGATCACGATGTCGGTCTTGCCTGCGTCGGCGATGCCGCAATGCGCCTGTGCAGTCGGGCCGCCGGCGAGCCGCACGGGCCCGGCCTCCGCAGCGACGATCTGTACGCGAAACGGCGCCGATACCGGAATCGCCTCGTCGACGCCGGACAGCATCTCGAACGCGTTCAGTACGTCGTAGAGCCCGTGCAGGGTCGAGATCGAAGCCTCAGGAATGGCGATCAGGCTGACCTGCAGCGGTGGCATGAATGGACCGATATTGTCACGTTACGCTCTCAACGGCGCGGCACGGCACGGGCAATCTGGCGGGACCTTAACTGATGGAGGCTCCGCCGTGAACATCGACCCGCAAAAGCTCGACGCCATCGTCAATACCGCCATCGCTGATATTTCCGCCGGCTACGGCGGGGTGATGATCAGCCTCGGCTACAAGCTCGGCCTGTACCGCGCCATGGAGGGCGCCGGCCCGCTCAGCGCGGCCGAGGTCGCGCGTCGCAGCGAGTGCGCCCAGCGCTACGTCCGCGAATGGCTCAACTCGCAGGTGGCCGGGGGCTACGTCGCCTACCACCCCTCGAGCGAGACCTACGAGCTCACGGCGGAACAAGCCATGGTCCTCGCCGACGACACGAGCCCGGTGTTCATCCCCACCGCCTGGCAAGTGCCGGCCTCCATGTGGTTCGACGAGCACAAGGCGATCGAGGCGTTCCGCAGCGGCAAGGGAATTTCCTGGGGCGAGCACGACGAGCGCCTCTTCTGCGGCGTCGCCGCGTTCTACCGCAACGGCTACCAGGGCAGCCTCGTGCAGGAGTGGCTCCCGGCGCTGGAGGGCGTCACGCAGAAGCTGCAGAAGGGCGCCCGCGTGGCGGACATCGGCTGCGGGCACGGCCACTCCACCGTGATCATGGCGAAGGCGTTTCCCGCCTCGCGCTTCTGGGGCTTCGACGTGCACGAGGCCTCGATCGAGGAAGCGCGCCGCATCGCCGGGAAGGAGGGTGTCGCCGACCGCGTCACCTTCGCCACCGCAAGGGCGGTCGACTACCCGCGCGAGGGCTACGATCTCATCTGCTTCTTCGACGCCCTGCACGACATGGGGCACCCCGATCGCGCCTTGCGTCATGCCGCCGATGCGCTCGCGCCCGACGGGACCGTCATGCTGGTCGAGCCCTACGCGGCGGATCGGGTCGAGGACAACATCAACCCTGTCGGCCGCCTGTATTACTCGGCGTCCACCACGATCTGCTGCGCGCACGCCATCTCCGAGAACGGCACGCACGGGCTCGGCGCGCAGGCCGGCGAGGCGCGGCTTGCGGATGTTGCGCGCGTGAGCGGGCTCTCGAGGTTCCGGCGCGCCAGGCAGACGCCGTTCAACCTGATCCTCGAGGCGCGCCGCTGAGGACAAAAAAAGGCCTCGCGTGCCTTCAGGGTCCTCGGGGGTGGGGGGAGGAGAGGGAGAGCCCTGGAACTGCGGCCGCGAGGCCTGCGTCGTTTCGTGACGTGCAGCCAGTGTGGCGGGCGGTGATGTCGCGACGGTTTCAGCGTCGCGGGGCGAAGGTTACGGTTGAAACAGCCTGCGGCCCCGCATGGTTCCCAAGAACTATGGCGCCCCCACCGTCGTAGCGCCATTTGCGAGCTATTAGTAGTTGCATGAACCGGGGACTGCGGACCACGCTTGTCCGGCTGCTCGCCTTCTGCTCGCTCATGCTGCCCGGCCCGGCCTCGTGGGGCGGACGCATCGAGCTTCCTCTGCGCATTCCGCTCGAGCCTCTAGGGCAGGCGCTGAGCGAACAGCTTGCCGCAACGCCGTCGAGCCGGCGGGCGGTCTACCGTGATGGCCCGTGCCGGTACCTGAAGCTTGGGGTGCCGAAGCTGCACGCCGTCGACGGAAGGCTCCGCGTCGTCGGCCCGGGTACGGCGGCGCTGGGTGTGGAGCTGCTCGGAAACTGCCAAGGCGCGACGGCCTGGCAGGGCCTCGTCGACTTCACGCTGGCGCCCTGGCTTGACCGCGCTGGACGGCTGCGCATGCGCATCATCGACTCGCAGCTTGCCGAGTCCAGCGGCGCCAGGGCTCCCGCGGCCGGGCTGATCTGGGACCTGAGCAAGCGCCATGTGCATCCGCGCCTGGAGCGGTTCAGCTATGACATCGGCGCCACGCGAGAGGCACTGCTGGCACTGCTGCGCACCGCAGCGCCGCCGCAGCAAGGCGACGCGCTGGAGCTCGCGCTGGCGCAGCTGCAGGTGATGGAGCCGCGCGTGGAGGCATCGAGTATCGTGGTTCCGATCGCCATCGAGGTCCCGGATGCCTGGCTCGCGGCATCGCCCCCGGCCAACCCGCCGGCGCAGCCCCTTACCGAAGCGGAGCTGGAAGCATTCGACCAGGCGCTGCAGCCCTGGGACGCCTTCCTCGTCTACAGTATCAAGCAAGTGGCGCTCGACAGCGCGGACGGCGGGCTGCGCGAGCGCCTGTTCACGCTGCTGCTCGATAGCCGCTACCAGCTCGCCGCGATTCTCTCGGGAGAAGCGCGCGCGGTCGGCGATCCGGTTCGCGCACTGTTCATCGATGCCTGGAACGAGCTGCGCGCGATCCTCTTGGACGGCCAGCGCGCCGGCCTGCCCCATACGTCGTTGCTGCGTTACGCCGCTTTCATCGAGGCCGGCGATGCGCTGCTCGCCCTCGATCGCGCTGCGCCCGGCCTGGGCGTGCGGGTGTCGGCCGATGGCCTGCGACAACTGGCGCGCACCCTGCGCCCCGGCGAGGCGGGCGATCCGCTCGCCTACGCCTGGGCCGTCGACCCGGAGCTGCTGCGGCTATTCGAGGTGCCGGACATCCCCGATGCCGCGCCGGCGCCGCGCCGCAGCTGGCTCGACTTCTTCATTGCGCCCGCGCATGCGCAGGAGCGCAGTCTCGACGCGTGGGTGCCGAAGCGCGACGAGCTCGGCGCCTACGGTGCAAGCATCGGCGGCCTGCTGAAAAAGACCACCGCCACGGAATTGCAGCGCACGAGCCTCGCCGCGCCATACGATGGGATCTACCGCAGCCTCGTGCCGAGCACCGCCCTGATCGAGAGCTGCTGGCGCCAGTACGTGCTGCGCGAGGGCAAGGCCCATTACCTCCGCTCGAGCGCCGATAGCGTCGGCATCATGCAGATCAACCAGCGCGTCTGGCGCGGCTTCTACGATGTGAAGCGGCTGCGCTGGGACACCGCCTACAACACGCGTGCCGGGGCGCAGATCCTGATGCGCTACCTCAAAAACTACGCCATACCCTACGCGGAGCGCAGCGGCGATATCGACCATGTCCCGCGCGCCGCCTATGCCGTATACAACGCCGGCCCGCGGGCCGTCGGGCGCTTCAACAAGGCCGAGCCCCATCCCCGCGAGCAGCGCGTCGACGAGCGGCTGTGGACGCTTTACCGGGGGTTCTCCTCCGGCGGGCAGGCCGACTTGCGCACTTGCGGGGTGGATACCGCAGCCGCTTTGCAGTAGGGGCGAGGTATTCTTCGGCGGATGGGCGCGCTGCACCGACTTGGCGAGGGCAGTTTCGCATTTCTCGAGGGCGTGTTCCCCTACTCCCAGGGCGTGGTCGCGCTCGAGGGCTACGCGATCGAGCGGGCGTGCTTCGCGCGGCCGGTGCCGGTGGCCGAGGGCTTCCGGCGCATCGCGGCGCATCTCGAAGGGTGGGGACGGCCGAAGGCGGCGCTTTGCGCCTGCGAGCTGCGCTCGCCGAAGCCCTTCTCGTTCGCCGGGTTTGCGGAGTTCAACCGCGGCTATGTCGCGGTGCTGGAGCAATGGGGCCTCTATCGCGACGGGCGCAACGCGGTAGCGCGCTCGAACGTGGCGCCGGAGGTCGATCCGCCTGCCGACCCCTCGTTCCACGCCTTCAGCTACACAGTGCCTGCAGCGCGGGCGGGGCGCGACTTCGTGGTCGCGGGGAGTGGCGAGTGGCCCGAAGGCGGCCGATTTCCCGAGGACATCGTCGCGCGCGGCGACGTCACGGAGGCCGGCCTGCGCAAGAAGGCCGAGTGGGTGCTCGGCAAGATGGAGGAGCGCATGCGCGGCCTTGGCGGGTTCGGCTTCGGCGACGCGAGCGCGGTGCAGGTGTACACGGTACGCCACTTCCCGGTCGAGCTCGTCGCGCAGCGCGCCGGCGCCGCACTGGTATGGCATTACTGCCGGCCGCCGATCCAGGGCCTCGAGTTCGAGATGGACCTGCGCCGGGTCAGCCTGGAGCGGCGGCTGGCGTAGCGCGCCGGCGCGCGCGCCACTCGAGCGCCGCGCCGAGGATGCCCTTCGGCATGTAGATGATGAAGAGCACCAGCATCAGGCCGTAGATCGCGAGGTCGAGTGCCGGGAACTGCTTGAAGGCGTCCCCGAGGGCGAGGCGCAGGCCCTCCTGCAGGAGCAGCGTGAACACCGCGCCGACCGTGGGCCCGAGCATCACGAACATGCCCCCGGCGATGGCGCCGAAGACCATCTGCAGCGAGATGCCGATGCCCGAGACAGTCTCGGGGTTGATGTACAGCTGGTACTGCGCGTAGAGCACACCGCCGACGCTCGTCATGCCGGCGGAAACGAGCGTGACGAAGAGCTTTGAGCGCGTGACGTTGATGCCGACGGAGGCGGCGGCATCCTCCTCGTGGGTGATCGCGTCGAGGGCGAGGCGCGTCATGCTGCGGTCGAGGCGCGCCCAGATCCACAGCCCCGCCAGCCAGAACGCGAGAATGACGTAGAACCACACCCGCTTGTCGGAGAACTGCAAGGCATCGAGGGACCAGGTGTTGCCCTGCGCGAGCGCGGTGTTCGGCGTCGCGCCGAGCGAACCGCCGGTGTGGTCGCGCAGCGCCACGATCACGAGGCGCGTCACCTCGGAGAGCGCGAGCGTCACCAGCGCGAAGTAATGGCCGACGATGCGGAAGCGGAAGCACGGCAGCCCGATCAGGAGTGCGGCCGCCAGGCTCAGCAGCACGGCGAGGGGCGCGCCGAGCCACGGCGAGAAGCCGTAGTGGTTCCACAGCATCACCACCGTGTAGGCGCCGATGCCGAGGAAGGCGCCATGGCCGAGGCTCACCAGCCCCAGGCGCCCCATGATCGACCAGCTCGTGTACACGTATGCCCAGAGCAGGCACATGATGATGAGGTGCAGCGGGTAGTTGCCGATGCCGGTGAGCGGCACGGCGGCGAGCGCCGCGACCCCGATCCAGGCAAGCGGCTTCATTTGCCGCCGAGGATGCCCTGGGGCCGCCAGAACATCACCGCGATGAAGAAGGCGAAGGCGATCACGTAGCCCCACTCGAGGTGGAAGAAGAAGCCGCCCACCGAGATGAACTGGGCGAAGATGAAGGCGGCGACCAGGCCGCCGAGCAGGTTGCCCAGGCCGCCGAGCACGCAGATGAGGAAAGTGATCGGCCCGAAGGAAAGGCCGATCGCCGGGTGGATGTCGTACTGCAGCACCAGCAGGCAGGCGCCCAGCCCCGCGAGCGCGCCGCCCAATGCCGAGGTGATGACGAACACGCGGTCCGGGTTGACGCCCATGAGCGGCATGATGGCGCGGTCCTGGCTGATGGCGCGGATCGCGGTGCCGATGAAGGTGCGCGAAAGGAGCAGCCAGGTGGCGCCCACGCCGGCGAGCGCCGCGACGAAGGCGATGACGCGCGGCGCGGAGATCGACATCTCGCCCACCAGGATCGGCTGCATGCGCACGCCGAGGTTGCGGAAGTCGATGCCGAAGGCGAGCGTGGCCGCTGCCTGCAGGAGGAAAAGCATGCCGCCGGTGACGAGCAGCTGATTGATCGGCTCGGCGGCGAGCACCGGGCGGATGACGAACTGGTGCAGCGCCGCGCCGAGCGCGGCGACGATGGCGATGCCCGCGGGCATGGCGGCGAGCAGCGGCCAGCCCTGCTGCGTGTGCAACATGAACACCGCGTACATGCCGATCATGATGAGCTCGGCGTAGCAGATCCAGACCACGTCGATGACGCCGAAGATGAGGTTCAGGCCGAGCGAAAGTAGCGCGAGCAGCCCGCCGAGCAGGATGCCGTTCACCACCGCCTCGAGAAGGAAGATGTCGAAGATCTCCATCGCTAGAGTCCCAGGTAGGCGCGCTTGAGCTCGCTGCTCGCCGCCAGCGCGGCCGCGTCGCCGCTCGATTTGATGCGGCCGGTCTCGAGGAGGTAGGCGCGGTCGACCACCTTGAGCACCTGCTGCACGTTCTGCTCGACGATGAGCACGGTGAAGCCCTCGGCGCAGATGCGCTTCACCAGTGCAAAGATCGATTGCACCACCACCGGCGCGAGGCCGGCGGAGGGCTCGTCGAGCAGGAGCAGCTTCGGGCCGCTCATCAGCGCGCGCGCGATGGCGCACATCTGCTGCTCGCCGCCGGAGAGCGTGCCTGCGAGCTGGCCGCAGCGTTCCTCCATGCGTGGAAACAGGCCATAGACGAACTTCAGCCTCTCCGGAAACTTCTTGCGCGAAGAAAACGCGCCCATGCGCAGGTTCTCCTCCACCGTGAGGCGCGGGAAGAGGCGCCGGTTCTCCGGCACGTGCGCGATGCCGCGGCCGATCACCTCGTGCGCCGGCACTTCGTTCAGGCGCGCGCCTTCCATCGTGATCTCGCCCGCGCTTGCATCGATCAGCTTCGAGATGGCGCGCAAGAGCGTCGTCTTGCCGGCGCCGTTGGGCCCAAGGACGGCGACCGACTCGCCGGCGCGCACCTCGAGGCTGACGCCGAAGAGCGCCTGGAACGACCCGTAGCCCGCCGACAGATTCGAGACCGCGAGCATCAGGCGACCCGCGCGTCGGTGACGGCCTGCACCGCCGAGGCGTCGGTGCCGAGATAGACCTCGATTACGCGCGGGTCGCGGGCCACGTCCTGCGGCTTGCCGGCGGCGATGACCTCGCCGTGGTCGAGCACGATGCAGCGGTCGACCACCCGCATCAGCGCGCCCATGATGTGCTCCACCCAGACGACGCTGACGCCCCGCTCGCGTCGGATCATCGCCAGCATGTCGGCCGCCTGCTCCATCTCCTGCTCGTCCAGGCCGCCGAGGGATTCATCGGCGAGGAGGACCTTCGGCTGCGTGGCGAGGGCGCGCGCGAGCTCGAGCTTCTTCAGCCCCGCCGCGCCCAGGCCGTCGACGCGGGCCGCGGGGTGCGTGGGCAGCTTGACCAGCGCCAAGGCGTCCTTCGCCATCTCCCACGCCTTCGCGCGCGGCGGGTGCTCGCCGCGGCCGTAGAAGGCGGCGAGCGCCACGTTCTCGAGCAGCGAGAGGCGCCGGAATGGCCGCGGGATCTGGAAGGTGCGGGCGATGCCGCGGTGGCACACCGCCGCCGGCGGCAGCGCGCCGATCTCCTCACCGAGAAAGCGTACCGAGCCCGACGTGGGCGCGTAGAGCCCGGCGACGACGTTGAAGGTGGTGCTCTTGCCCGAGCCGTTCGGCCCGATCAGGCCGAGGATCTCGCCCTCGGCCAGGCGGAAGCTGACGTTCGAGACCGCGGCAAAGCCCCCGAAGCGCTTGGTGAGGCCGCTGACCTCGAGCATCTAGCTCCCGTAGGGATGACCCTTCGGCAGCGGCAGCACGGGATCGATGGTGCGCAGCGCCTTCGGCCAGGCGATGAAGGTCTTGCCGTCGACGTACTGCATCACTACCGGCGAGGAGCGCTCGTTCTGGCCGGCCATCGCGTGCCCGGGCGGGAAGAACTTGACGCCGTAGCCCTGGATGGTACCCCCGAGCGGGATGTCCGTCTCGAGCGCCGCCTTGCGCAGCGCCTCGGGACTGACCCCGCCGTGCTTCTTGATGGCGCGCGGCAGCACGTCGGTGAAGAAGATCCACGACTGGTTGAAGCCCATCGAGGCGTGCGGCGGCACGTCGGCCGGGCCCTTCACCGCCTGGTAGCGCTTCACCATCTCGCGCGTCAGGTCGCCAAGGCCCGGCTTGAGCGACTTGGCATCGAGGAGCTGCGCCGCCACCGGGTCGACGTTGTAGACGTAGTTCACGTCCTTGCCGAAGGTCTCCATCAGCTTGCCGATCTGGCCGTAGCCGGCGCCGTGGCCGATGATCGCCTTGAACTTGAGGCCCTGCTCGCGCGCCTGGCGCAGGAAGAGGGTGATGTCCGGGTTGTAGCCGGTGTGCAGGAGCACGTCGGCGCGCGCGCGGCGCAGCTTCGTGACGAGGCT
>JAQSVY010000321.1 GCA_029266935.1 Burkholderiales bacterium | reverse complement strand
GCGCAGGCGCGCGATCTCGTCCTTCGCGAGGTCGAACTCCTCGAGGCGCTTGCGGCGCGCGTCGTTGTTCTTCTTCGAGCCGATGGCGCCGACGTAGAACGCCGCGGACTTCAGCGCCTCCATGAGCGCTAGATCGTCGAGCTTCGGGTCGTGCGTCAGCGCGATGACGGCGCTGTGGCCGTCGAGGTTCGACTCGCGCACCACGTCGTCGGGCATGCCGCGGCTGAGCGGCACGCCTTCGAGGTCCCAGCCGCCGAAGTACTCTTCGCGCGGCTCGACCACCACCACGTGGTAGTCGAGCATGCGCGCCATCTCGGCGAGATAGCGCGTGAGCTGCCCGGCGCCGATCAGCAGCAGGCGCCAGCGCGGCCCGTGCACGGCGGAGAGCTCGCTTCCGTCGAACTCCAGCACGTCCTGCCAGCGCCCGGGCTCGAGCGTGGCGCGGCCGCTCGCCATGTCGAGGCGCCGGCGCACGAGCTGCTGGTGCGAAATGCGCTCGAGCAGCTCGCCGATACCGCTCTCGTCGCTGACGGGCTCAACCACGACTTCCAGTGTGCCGCCGCAGGGCAGGCCCCAGCGCGTCGCCTCCTCGTTGGTCACGCCGTAGGTCACGAGTTGCGGGCGCTCCGCGGCCACCGATTCGTTCTTTATTTTTTCGATCAGGTCGTCTTCGACGCAACCCCCCGACACGGAGCCCGCGATCTGGCCGTCGTCTCGGATGGCGACCATGGCGCCCACCGGGCGCGGCGCCGAGCCCCAGGTCTTGACGATGGTGCCGAGCGCGACGCGGCGCCCGGCCTTGCGCCAGGCTTCGGCGCTCTTCAGCACTTCGATGTCGACGCTATCCATCCGGAAATGTTATCGCAACCCGGCAGCCGCGGCCCGCAGAAAGCGCGCCTTCAGGCGAGCTGGCGCCTTCACCGAGCGTGAGCGACGCGCCGTGCCCGGCGGCGATGTCCCTGACGATGGCGAGGCCCAGGCCGCTGCCGGTGCCCGGCGTGCCGGGCACGCGGTAGAAGCGCTCCAGCACGCGCTCACGCTCCCCGGCCGGGATGCCCGGCCCGTCGTCTTCCACTTCGACGAAGGAATGCCCGCCGCGCTTGCCGGTGCGCACCGTGATGCGGCCGCCGTGCCGGGTGTAGTGCAGGGCGTTGTGCACCAGGTTGGCGAGTGCCTCGTGCAGCAGGAAGGCGTCGCCGCGCACCGGCGCCGGCTCGAGCTCGAAGCCGAGGTCGATATCGCGCGCGAGCGCCCCGCGTACCCAGGCCTCGGCTTCGGCGCCGGCGATCGCCTTGAGGTCGAGCTCGATCGCCTCGCCGCGCGCGCCGGGCTCGGCGCGCGCGAGCGCGAGGAGCTGGTTGGCGAGGCGCGCGGTGCGGATCGTCGCCTCGTGCACCTGCTCGATCTGCGCGCGGCAGGCCTGGGGCAGCGGCTGCGCGAGCGCGAGCTCGGTGTGGGCCTGCAGACCCGCGAGCGGCGTACGCAGCTGGTGCGCCGCATCCGCGAGGAAGCGCTGCTGGCTGCGGCTTGCCTGCGCCACCTCGTTCAGCAGCCCGTTCAGCGCCGCCACGAGCGGGCGCGTTTCGTCCGGCACCTCGGCCTCGATCGGCCGCAGGTCGACCGGCGAGCGCGCCCTGATCTCCTCCGAGAGACGCGCGAGCGGCGCGAGGCCGCGCTTTACGCCAAACCAGACGATCACCAGCGTCGCCGCGGCAATGAGCAGCTCCGGGAAGAGGCTGCCGATGAGGATCTCGCGGGCGAGGCGCGAGCGCTTGGCGGTCGTCTCGGCTACCAGCACCGTGCAGGTGGAGCGGCCGCACGGCGCCTCTACCGACACTACGCGCACCGGCGTGCCGCGCAGCATGGCGTCGTAGCTGACCAGGCCCTCGCTCGTGGCGAACTCGGGCGGCGGCGCGGGCAGTGACTCGTCGCCGCCGATCTCCTGGCCGCCGGGGCTGATGACGCGGTAGTAGAGCGTGTCGGCACGGTCGCGCCGCAGCACCTGCTCGACCGCCGGCGGCAGGTCGAAGCGATAGCCCGATCCCGTGCCGCGGATGTAAGCGCCCAGCGAGACGCCGACGTCCACCAGCGCCTGGTCGTAGGCCTCGGTGGCCGGCTCGATTGACGGGTAATAGGCGATCAGCGCACCGAGCGCGAGTAGCGCGACGATCGGCGGCAGCAGCATCCGCAGCAGGTGCGCGCGGAGGCTTCGGCTCTTAACCTTGAAGATCCTTGTACTCTTCGAGCATGTAGCCGAAGCCGCGGACGGTGCGGATGTGCACCCCCGCCGGCTCGAGCTTGGAGCGCAGGCGCGAGACGTAGACCTCGATCGCGTTGGGCGACAGGTCGTCGCCCCAGCCGGCGACCGCCTGGATGATCGCCTCCTTGGATACGATCTTCTCCACCTTCGCGAGCAGCACTTCCAGCACCGCCCATTCGCGCGCCGCGAGCTCGAGCGGCTCGCCCTTGAGGAAGGCGCGTCGCGCCACCGTGTCGAGGGTGAGCGGGCCGTGCACCACGCGGGGCCCGCCGCGCGCCTGGGAGCGGCGCAGCAATGCGCGCACGCGCGCGGTGAGCTCGGGCATGGCGAAGGGCTTGACCATGTAATCGTCGGCGCCGAGGTCG
>JAQSVY010000320.1 GCA_029266935.1 Burkholderiales bacterium | reverse complement strand
ATGGCGGCCTAGCTTCCGGCGCCGGGCGGACCAGCGCCTCGAGCGCGTAGAGCCGCCCGCGGAACCATTCCAGCTCCCTTAGGAGCTGCCGGTGCGCCCAGTGCGCCTCGGCGGCGCCCGAGAAGTACTGTGAGGCATGCTCCTCGATCGCCGCCAGGGCGGCGCCGCACTCCCGGTCGTCGATCGCCGCTGCGGCGCGGCAGAGCTTGCGCACCGCGATCAGTGACCTTTCGTTTGCCGTGCCGGCGGCATGGTGCGCGATGAGCTCGCGCATCACGTAGTAGTAATCCCGGGCGGCGTCCAGTTCCTGTTCCATGGGACCTCTCCGCCCCCTGCTGCTCCCCGGACTGCTTATGCGGCTTTTTCTATACCCTGCTTGAGTCCCGATGAATGTTCAACCTCGAGCACGTAAAGGCGCGAGCGGAACTGCTCCAGCTCGGCGAGGATGCGGCGGCGCAGCCAGTTGCCGCTGCCGCAGCCCGAGAAGAGCACGGCGGCATGCTCCTCGATGGCGGCCAGCCGGGTGCTGCACTCGGCGTCGGCAGCGGCCTTTTCGGCGATATGGCAGAGCTTGCGCAGCGCGGCGAGGGAGGCCTGGCTCGAGCGCCCGCCGGGATGGCGCAGCACCAGCTCGCGCATGGTGTAGTAGCAGTCGCGCGCGGCGTCCATGGCCCGGGATGATCGGCCGCGACGCCCTTCCGGCGCTCGAAGCGGGGACAGTCCGTTCGGACTATTCAGCTCAGTGTGACTTTTACTCCGCTCTTCTCGAGCAGGGCGACCAGCGCCTCGGTGTGCTCGCGCTCGCGCGTCTCCACCAGGAACTCGACCTCCGGGGTGCGCACCGAGGCGGTGCCGAAGATGCGCTGGTGCTGCACCTCGACGATGTTGCCGCCGGCCTCGGCGATCATGGCCGCCACCTTGGCGAGGCTGCCGGAGACGTCGGGCATGACCACGCGCAGGCGCACCAGGCGACCGTCTCGCACCAGCCCGCGCATCAGCACCGAGGCAAGCACGCGGCTGTCGATGTTGCCCCCGGAGATGGGGATGCCGACGCGCTTGCCGGCGAAGCGCTGCGGCTGCTCGAGCAGCGCCGCCAGCCCCGCCGCGCCCGCGCCCTCGGCGACCGTCTTCTCGATCTCGATCAGCGTCATCACCGCGCGCTCGATCGTCTCCTCCTCGACCACGAAGACCTCCTCCACCAGCCGTCGCACCACGTCGAAGGCGAGCTCGCCCACGTCCTTCACGGCGATGCCCTCGGCGATCGTGTCGCCGCCAACCCTGACCGGCAGCCCGGCGAGGCGCTGGTGCATCGAGGGATAGGTCTTGGACTCCACGCCGTAAACCTGGATATCTTTTTTTAGTGCTTTTGCTGCTATGGCAATACCCGAGATGAGGCCGCCGCCGCCCACCGGCACTACCAGCACGTCGAGCTCGGGCACCGCCTCGAGCATCTCCAGGCCCACGGTGCCCTGGCCGGCGACGATCAGCCGGTCCTCGTAGGGATGCACGAACACGAGATGCTCGCGCGCGGCGATTTCCCTCGCGTGGCGGCCGGCCTCGGCGAGCGAGTCGCCCTCGAGCACGACCTGCGCGCCGTGCACCTCGGTGTTGCGGATCTTGGAGTTGGGCGAGCCTCTGGGCATGACGATCACCGCGCGCACGCCCAGGCGCGCCGCGTGGTAGGCCACCGCCTGCGCGTGGTTGCCCGCGCTCATTGCGATCACGCCGCGCCTGCGTTCGGCCTCGGAGAGAGCGAACAAGCGGTTGAGCGCGCCGCGCTCCTTGAAGGAGGCGGTGAACTGCAGGTTCTCGAATTTCAGGAAGATTTCCGCGCCGGTAAGGCGCGAGAGCGTGCGGCTATGCACGAAGGGCGTGTGCTCGACCGCGCCCTTCAGGCGCGCCGCGGCGGCAAGGATTTCGTCGAAGCTGGGCGCTTCCATGTAGCGGCTCGACTACAGGCGGGAACGGCAGACGCGTAACGTTCGGGGCTCTATCGTACCGCGATGGAGCGCATCCACGGGCCCGCGCCGATGCGTCGCTGCATTATGGGGTTTATCATTCTCGGCCATGGCCACCGAGCTGGGCAGCGCGGAGCACGCCGTCGGCGCCGAGCCGGACCAGTTCCGCCTGCTCGTCGAGAGCGTCAGCGACTACGCCATCTATCTGCTCGACACATGTGGGCACGTGAGGAGCTGGAACGCCGGCGTGCAGCGCATCAAGGGCTACACGTCAGCCGAGGTGCTCGGCCGGCACTACTCGATCTTCTACACCGCGGAGGACCGCGAGGCGGGCAAGCCGCAGGAGGTCCTGCGCCAGGCCGAGCGCGAAGGTCGCGTACGCGCCGAGGGCTGGCGTGTGCGCAGCGACGGCAGCCGCTTCTGGGCCGACGTGGTGGTCACCGCGCTGCGCGGCCGCGCGGGCGAGCTCCTGTTCCTCAAGGACCTCCGCGGCCGCTATCGTTTCGTCAATGCGCAGTTCCTGCAGCGCTTCGGCCTGCGCCGCGAGCAGGTGGTCGGCCGCAGCGACGCCGAGCTCTTCCCGCGCTCGCAGGCGACGGCCTACTCTGCCAACGATTCGCGGGTGCTTGAGCGGGGCGAAGCCATGCAGTTCGAGGAAACGGCGCGCTATGTCGAGGGCGACCGCGCCAGCGTGGTGGTCAAGTTCCCGGTGCGCGACGCCGCCGGCGCCCTGGTCGGCGTGGGCGGCGTGGCGACCGACATCACCGAGAGGAAGGGCGCCGAGCAGGCGCTGCGCGAGAGCCGCACGCTGCTCGAGGAGACGCAGAAGTTGGCGGGCCTGGGCTGCTGGGAGTGGGACCCGGGCAGCGGGCGGTTGCAATGGTCCGGCGAGCTCTACCGCATCTACGGCGTCGACCCGGCCGGCTTCCAGCCGTCCTTCGAGGCCTACCTCGAGCGCGTGCATCCCGAGGACCGCGGCCGCGTCAGCGAGACCGTCGCCAGCGCGCTCATCGACGGGCGCGGCTTTTATCTCGAGGAGCGCATCGTGCGCCCCGACGGCGAGGTGCGCGTGCTGCGCAGCCATGGCGAGGTGGTGAAGAACGAGCGGGGGCGACCGCTGAAGCTGCTCGGCGCCTGCTTCGACATCACCGAGCAGAAGGCAGCCGAGGAGGGGCTGCGCGCCGCCGCCGAGACGCTCTCGCGGCTGTCGCGGCGGCTGGTCGAGGCCGAGGAGGCGGAGCGCCGGCGCATCGCACGCGAGCTGCACGACCGCGTCGGTCAGAACCTATCGGCGCTCAACATCAACCTCGACATCGTGCTCGGCATGCTGGGCGAGCAGGCGAGCCACGAGGTGCGCGTGCGCCTGCGCGACTCGCTGGCGCTGGTCGACGGCACGCTGCAGACCATCGAGAACGTGATGGCCGACCTGCGCCCGCCGCTGCTCGACGAGTACGGCCTGGGCGCGGCGCTCGGCTGGCACGCCGAGGAGTTCGTGCGCCGCACGCACCTGCGCGTGGACTTCGAGGACCGCGCCAAGGAGCGCACGCGC
>JAQSVY010000319.1 GCA_029266935.1 Burkholderiales bacterium | reverse complement strand
CTTCTCGCTCCTCGAGGCGCCGCAGCTCGAGGTGCCCTGCCTGCCGATCGTCAACCCGCCGCGCTGGGAGCTCGGCCACGTCGCCTGGTTCCAGGAGCTGTGGGTGCACCGCCGCGGCGATTTCGACGAGCCCTCGCTTCTCGCCGGCGCCGACCGGCGCTACGACTCCTCGCGCGTCGCGCACGACGCGCGCTGGAAGCTCGACCTGCCCGACTTGGAGGCCACCTGGGCCTATCTCGACGGCGTCCACGCGCGCACGCTGGAGCTGCTCGGCGGTCCGCTCGACGACGAGGCGGCGTATTTCGTGCAGCTCGCGATCTTCCACCACGACATGCACAACGAGGCGTTCTGCTACATGTGGCGGACCTTGGGCTATCCGGAGGTGCTGTGCGCTCCGCAGCCGAGAATCCAGGCTGCCCAGGGAGATGTGGAAATTCCTGCAACTACGGTCGTGCTCGGCTCGCCGAAGGACGGCGGCTTCGTGTTCGACAACGAGAAGTGGGCGCATGCGGTCGAGCTCGAGGCATTCTCGATCTCGCGGCGCGCGGTGACCAACGGCGAATACCTGAAGTTTGTCGAGGCGGGCGGCCCGGCGCCGCGGCACTGGAAGCCGGGCGCGGCGCTCGATCCGCGGCAGCCGGTGATGCACGTGAGCTGGCACGATGCGCAGGCCTATTGCCGCTGGGCCGGGAGGCGGCTGCCGAGTGAAGCCGAATGGGAACTCGCCAGCAAATCGAAAATGCTGGAAGAGTCCTGGGTGTGGGAGTGGACCGAAAGCCGCTTCGCCCCATATCCAGGCTTCTCGCCCGATCCGTACGTCGACTATTCGCAGCCATGGTTCGCGGACGACCACCGCGTGCTGCGCGGCGGGAGCTTCGCCACGCCGCAGCGCCTCAGGCGGCCGGCGTTCCGCAACTTCTACCAGCCGCACCGCGCCGACGTGTTCTGCGGCTTCCGCACCTGCGCAAGGAGAGAGCCGTGAACGATATCGCCGTCCCCATCCGCCTCACCTCGCTTGCGCACGGTGGTGGCTGCGGCTGCAAGATCGCCCCGGGCGTGCTCTCGGAGATCCTGCACGCCGTCCCGCGCGGCGTGGTGCCCGAGGCGCTCCTGCGCGGCACTGAGAACAACGAGGACGCGGCGGTCTACAAGCTGAACGATAACCAGGCGCTCGTCGCGACCACCGACTTCTTCACGCCGATCGTCGACGATCCCTACGACTTCGGCCGCATCGCCGCCACCAACGCCATTTCCGACGTCTACGCCATGGGCGGCAAGCCGATCTTCGCGCTGGCGCTGCTCGGCATGCCGATCAACACCGTGCCGCTCCAAGTGGTCCGGCGCATCACTGCCGGCGGCGAGTCGATCTGCGCCGAGGTCGGCATCCCGATCGCGGGCGGGCATTCGATCGACACCGTCGAGCCGATCTACGGCCTGGTCGCGCTCGGGCTCGTGCATCCGGACAAGGTGAAGCGCAACAATGGCGCCCGCGCCGGCGACCGCATCATCCTCGGCAAGCCGCTCGGCGTCGGCATCCTCAGCGCCGCGCTGAAGCAGGGCAAGCTCTCGGAGACGGGCTACCGGCGCATGGTCGAGTACACGACCAAGCTCAACCGGCCGGGCGTCGAGTTCGCCGACATGGAAGGCGTGCACGCGCTCACCGACGTGACCGGCTTCGGCCTCGCCGGGCACCTCCTCGAGCTCTGCCGCGGCGCCGGGGTCGGGGCGCACCTGCGCTGGAGCGACGTGCCGGTGATGCCCGAGGCGGTCGAGCACGCGAAGGCCGGCATTTTCACCGGCGCCTCGACAAGGAATTGGGCGGGGTACGGAAAAGAAGTGACATTGAAAAGCCTGCAGGAGTGGGAGAGGAATCTCCTGACCGACCCGCAAACGAGCGGCGGGCTGCTGGTGGCCTGCTCGCCCGAGAGCGAGGCGGGCGTGCTCGAGGTCTTCAGGCGCTACGGCTTCGACGCGGCGCGCACCATCGGCAGCTTCTCCGTCGGCACGGGGCTCGCGGTCGTGGCGTGATGGAGCTCTCCCGGCGTGGTGCTGGGCGCGCTCGCCGCGCTAGGCGTGCTGCCGCTCCTCGTGAAGAAGCGCTTCGCGAAGCGCCTCTCCCACGGCGTATGACGGCCCGCTCGTGATGCGCTTGTAGTACGAGCGGTGTGCCGGCGAGCCGGCCGGCCAAAGCTTGAGGAAACGCTTCTCCCACGCGGTGTGGTCGTAGCGGAGGGCGATCGCCTCGACAAAAACACCTGAAGTTTCCATGCTGTAGATGGCGTCGGTGGACTTGAACAGCGAGATCCTCGTGGCCACGCCAAAGCGCTCGCCGCGGAAGTTGGGCATGCCGGCCGAGCCGTTGTTGACGATGGCGCGCGAATCGGCGAAGCGCTGCAGCACCGGCAGGCAGGTATGGCTGGAGGCGAAAACCTCGACCTGCGCCCGGTCGAAGGCCGCCTGTGCGGAAAGCCTTCCCGCCGAAGTCGAAAGCGTTTCCTGGGCAAAGCCCCAGCCTGCAAGCGACGCAGCATCGCCGTGCACGATGCCGACGCGCGCGGCGCCGACCCGCGCCACGAGGTGCATGGGCAGCGCCGCCAGCGCCCGCGCTTCGCCCGCGGCCGGGCGC
>JAQSVY010000035.1 GCA_029266935.1 Burkholderiales bacterium | reverse complement strand
GCTCAAGCGCCGCGTCATCCGCGAGGGCCTGCAGTCCTACCTCGACGACAACTGCCAGGCCTGGGTGATGGCCGGCGACGGCAGCTACGAGCGGCTGAAACCGCGGCGCCGGCGCCGCTCGGCGCAGGAGGAGCTCCTCTTCACGCTCGGCACGCCCAGCTGATGGAAAGCCCGTACAAGGGCAGGACCGGGCTGGTGCGCGCCTGGAACGCGACGCGCTATTCCTTTGCCGGGCTGGCCGCGGCCGCGCGGCACGAGGCGGCCTTCCGCGAACTTGCAATTCTTTTTCTTGTTGCAACACCCTTAGCCCTGTGGCTGCGGCCCGACGGCGTCGAGCGCGCGCTCATGATCGGCAGCGTCCTCCTGACCCTGGTCGTTGAGCTGCTGAACAGCGCCGTCGAAGCCATCGCCGACCGTGTCTCGCTCGAGCGGCACCCGCTAGCGAAACGGGCGAAGGACATCGGCAGCGCCGCGGTGATGCTCGCGCTCCTCAACGCGGCGATGACCTGGCTGCTGATCCTGCTCTAGCCGCGCGCGACCCGGATCACGCCCTTCAGCTCCCGCACGACCGCGAAAGCGCGCTTGAGCTGCGCCAGGTTGGCGATGTCGAAGGTGAAGCGCATGAAGGCGAGCTCGTCGCGCGTCTGCGTGCGCACTGCGGTGACGTTGATCTTCTCGCGCGCCAGCGCGTCGCCAATGTCACGCAGCAGGCCGCGCCGGTCCGACGCGGTCACGGTCATGTCCACCGTGTAAGCGCCCTCGCCCTTGCCCCAGTCGGTCTCCAGCAGCCGCTCGGGATGGCGCTCGGCGAGGCGCTTCAGGCTCGGGCAGTCCTCGCGGTGCACGGAGACGCCCTTGCCGCGAGTGACGAAGCCGCGGATCGGGTCGGGCGGCACCGGCTTGCAGCAGCGCGCGAGCTGCGTCATCAGCCGGTCCATGCCGACGATCAGCACGCCGGCGCGGGGGCCGGAAGTCTTTTTTGCCCTTGGCAGCTCTTCTCTCGAAGGCGCCGGTGATTCCCCCTTCGACTCGCGCAAGGCGCTCTGCAGCTGCCGCAGGTTCACCTCGTCGCGCGCCACGGCGGCGAAAAGCTCGTCGGGTTTGGCGAAGCCGAGCTTCGTCGCGAGGCCCTCGAGGCTCGCGTGCACGGCGCGGCTGCGCTTGATCTCCTTCTCGACGGCGGCGCGGCCCGCGGCGACCGTCTCCGCGAGCGCGCGGGCGTTGAACCACTGGCGGATCTTCTGCCGCGCGCGCGGGCTCTTGACGAAGCCGCGCGCGGGGTTGAGCCAGTCGCGCGAAGGCCCGCCCGACTTGGCGGCGACGATCTCAACGCGCTGCCCGCTCGCGAGCGGCCGCTCGAGGGTGGCGATCTGCCCATCGACCTTGGCGCCGCGGCAGCGATGCCCGAGGTCGGTGTGCAGCGCGTAGGCGAAGTCGACCGGCGTCGAGCCCGCCGGCAGGTCGATCACCTTGCCCTGCGGGGTGAGCACGTAAATGACGTCTTCGAGCTTGGGATGCTTGACCGGCACCTCGTCACGCCACGCGAGGAGCTGGCGCAGCCAGGCGACCTTCTGATCGAAGGCCGTCTGCTTCGCGCCATGACCGGTCTTGGCCTTCTCCTTGTACTGCCAGTGCGCGGCGACGCCGTACTCCGCCTGGCGGTGCATTTCCTCGGTGCGGATCTGCACTTCGAGCGTTCGGCCCGCCGGGCCGATCACCGCGGTGTGCAGCGACTGGTAGAGGTTCCCCTTCGGGCGCGAGATGTAGTCGTCGAACTCCTTGGGGATCGGCTGCCACAGGTTGTGCACCACGCCGAGCGCCGCGTAGCAGTCCTTAACCTCCGGCACGATGACGCGCAGCGCGCGCACGTCGTGGATGTCCGCAAAGTCGAGGCCCTTGGTGCGCATCTTGTTCCAGATGGAATAGATGTGCTTGGGCCTTCCCGTAATGCTCGGTTCGAGGCCGAGCGCCTTCATTTCCGTTGAGAGAACTTCAATGGCTTTCCTGATATAGCGCTCGCGCTCGAGGCGCTTCTCGTCGAGCATCCGCGCGATCTTCTTGTAGAGCTCGGGCTCGAGGAACCGGAAGGAGTGGTCCTCCAACTCCCACTTGAGCTGCCACACGCCCAGGCGGTTCGCGAGCGGCGCGTAGATGTCCAGGGTTTCTCTTGCAAAAGAAACGCGCTCGGGAGAGTCATGCTTGGCGAGGAACCGCAACGTCTGTGTACGGCTGGCGAGGCGGATGAGCACCACGCGCACGTCCTCGACCATGCCGAGCACCATCTTGCGCAGCACCTCGTTCTGCTCGCCCGGGCTGTCGCGCGTCGCGACGCGCAGCTGGTAGAGCTTCTCCACGCCGGCGGCGAGCCCGGTGATCTCGGCGCCGAACGCGGCCTGCAGCCGCTCGGGGTCCTCCAGGTACTTCGGCGCGGCGAAGAGCACGCCGGCAGCGCGCCCCGCCGCGTCGAGGCCAACGGCGGCGAGGCCGGTGGCGAGCCCGAGCGCGTGCGCCCACGCCGGCTCGCCGGACGACAGGCGCTGGCCGGCGTAAAGCGGCTCGGCGAACTCGAGCGCGCGCGCGAGCAGCTCGCGCTCGGCGCCGCCGAGCCCCTCGGCGATCGGCTCGAGCGCCGCGCCGGCGCTCGCCGGATGCAGCTGCACGACGGTGACCATGCGGTATTTTACGGTCCATGGGCTGGCTCACCGACTGGCGGCGCAGGCGCGTGCTGGAAAAGCACCAGGTCGATGACGCGTTGTGGACGGAACTTCTGCAGAAAATGCCTTTTCTGCGCGGCGGCCAGAGGCTGAAAGATCTGGTCATCCTCTTCCTCGCCGAGAAGGAGTTTGCCGGCGCACACGACATCGAAGTCACCGACGCGATGCGCGTGGCGATCGCCGCACAAGCCTGTCTGCCGGTACTCGAGCTCGGCCTCGACTGGTACCGAGGCTGGCACGGCGTGGTGGTCTACCCCGGCGACTTCCGCGTGCATCGCGAGGAGGTCGACGAGCACGGCGTCACGCACGAGTGGGAGGACGAGCTCGCCGGCGAGGCGTTCCCTGGCGGGCCAGTGGTGCTCTCCTGGGATGCAGCTGCTCACGACCCGGCCATGAACGTCGTGATCCACGAGTTCGCGCACAAGCTCGACATGCTGAACGGCGCGCCCGACGGGCTGCCGCCACTGCATCCGGGCATGGACCGGCGCGCCTGGGCGGCCGCCTTCGCGGCCGCCTACCGGGGCTTCTGCGATGCGCTGGATCGCGGCCGGGACACGTGGCTCGACCCCTACGCCGCAGAGAACGCGTCGGAGTTCTTCGCCGTGGTAAGCGAGGCGTTCTTCACCGAGGCCGCCGAGACGCGCCGGCGCTACCCCGACGTGTACGACCAGCTACGGCTCTTCTACCGGCAGGATCCGGCGTCGCCCTGAGCGCGGCGCCGAGGTATGCTGGGCCGGCCGCACCCATGAACGATCTCCTCGAGCGCCTCGCCGCGCTGCTGCCGAACCTGCTCGCGGCGGTGGCGCTGCTCGCCGTCGGCTGGGTGGCGGCGCGCCTGTTACGCATCGTCGCCGAGCGTGCCGCGCACTTTGCCGACGCCGCGGCCGCGCGCTTTGCCGGCGGCGCGCCCAAGCGCGCCGCGCGCGCCGAGCGCTCGGCGGCACTGCTGGGCGCGGTGGTGTTCTGGGTGGTGCTCGCGCTGTTCGCCGCCGCTGCCACGCAGGTGCTGGGGCTCGCGCTCTTCACCGAGTGGCTGGTGCGGGTGCTCGACCACCTGCCCACGCTCGCCGCAGGGCTGCTCATCATGGTCGCCGGCTATGTGCTGGCGGGATTCGTCGCCGACCTCGTCGCCGCGACCGCGACGCGGCTCGCGCCCGCCCAGCGAAACGCGCTGGCGCGCCTCGCCCAGGGCGCGACGCTGGTCACGGCGTTGCTCGTCGGCGCCGACCAGATGGGCGTCAAGGTCACCTGGCTCGCCATCTTCGCCGCGATCCTGGTCGCTTCGCTCCTCGGCGGGGTGATGATCTCGGCGAGCCTCGGCGCGCGCGGCTACGTCGCCAACGTGATCGGCGCGCACTACCTGCGCCAGGCCTTCCGCGTCGGCGAGCGCGTGCGCGTCGCCGGCTTCGAGGGGCGCATCCTCGAGGTGACCCCCACCTCGCTCGTGCTGGAGTGCGCCGAGGGCCGCGTCTCGCTGCCGGGGCGCGTGTACCACGACGAGCCGATCGTCCTGCTGCCGGGCCAGGCCGATGGCTGACGCGGAGTCGCTCACCCACGCCTTCCTGCGCGCGCACGCCGCCGAGGCGGCTCGGGTGCTCGAGCCGCTGCCCGCCGAGGAGGTCGCTGCGCTCTTCGCGCGCACCCCGGCGCGGCTCGGCGCCCCGGTCCTCGCCGCCATGCTGCCCGCGGCCGCCGCGCGCAGCCTTGCCGCGCTGGACGACGAGCGCGCCGTAGCGCTGCTCGCGGTTCTCGGCGCGCAGCCCGCGGCGGCGGCGTTGCGTCACGTGCCCGAGCCGCGGCGCGCACGCCTGCTCGCCGGCCTGCCTGGGCCGATCGCGTTCGCTTCGCAGCTCCTCCTCGGCTATCCGGAGGGGACTGTCGCCGCCTGGGTCGATGCAGACGTGCTGGTACTCGCCGCGGGTACCTCCGCAGCCGAAGCGCTCGAGCGCGTCCGCGCGCGCGGCGCGCGCATCGAGGCGGTCTTCGTCGCGGGCGCCGGCGGCCGGCTCGAGGGCCAGGTACCCATCGGCGCCCTGCTGCGCGCCCCCGGGACGGCGACGCTCGATTCGCTCATGAGCCGCCCTGAGGCGCTGCTGGCGGCGCAGACCCCGCTCGCCGCGGCGGCCGCGCACCCCGGCTGGCGTCGTACCTCCTTGCTTCCCGTGGTCGAGGCGAGCGACCGGCTGCTGGGGGTGCTTACGCGCGATGCGCTGGAGCGGGCGCTCGAGCGCCCGGAGGCGGCCGCGTGCCGGGAGAGCGCCGACTCGCTGCCAGGCATGCTCGCAGCGGGCTACTGGGACGCCCTCGCTGCCGTGATCGAGGCCGCGGCGACGCTGCTGCCGCGCACCCGTCCGGTCGGGGAGCGCAAGCCATGAGCGCGCAGGCGCAGCCCGCGGTCGCCGCGCTGAACGAGCGCTTTCTCCTCGACTTCCCGCACGAGGCGGCGCGCGAGCTCGAGGCGCTGCCCTCCGGCGAGGCGGCGGAGCTCCTCGCCGGCGCAGCCCCGCTCGCCGCGGTGCGCGCCTGGCAGGCGCTGACCTCCGACGCGGCGCAGCAGGTGCTCGGGTGCCTGCCGGCGCCGCTCGCGAGCGTGGTACTCGCCGAGGCGGAGCCGGCCGCCGCGGCCGCGGCGCTCGCGCAGCTCGATGCGGTCGAGCGCGAGCCCCTGCTCGCGCACTTGGAGCCCCAGGTCGCGCGCGAGCTGCGCGCCCTACTCGAGTACCCCGCCGATGCGGCGGGACGCCTCATGGACCCGCGCGTGAGTCCGTTGCGCGCTGGCATTACCGTCGCCGAGGCGCTGGCGCGCCTACGAGCCATCCCGAGCCGCGGCCTGCGCGAGCTCTTCGTCGTCGACGACGAGGGGCGCCTCGCCGGCCGCGTCGAGATCCAGGACCTCGTCACCGCCGAGCCTGGTGCGTCGCTGCGCAGCCTGACGCGCGGCGTCGTCGCGGCGATACGCGACCTCGACACGCGCGAGGACGTGGCGGCGGCGCTGCAGGAGCACCCGATCAGCGCGCTGCCGGTGGTGAGCCACGCCGGGCGCTTCGTCGGCGTGATCCGCCAGGCGGCGCTGGTCGCCGCCCTCGAGCACGAGGCGAGCCTCGACATCCAGACAATGGTCGGCGCAAGCCGCGACGAGCGCGCGCTCTCCAGCCCGTGGTTCGCGGTGCGCAAGCGCCTGCCCTGGCTGCAGATCAACCTGCTCACCGCCTTCCTGGCCGCCGCGGTGGTGGGCATCTTCGAGAGCACCATCGCCAAGGTCACCGCGCTCGCGGTGCTGTTGCCGGTGGTCGCCGGACAATCGGGCAACGCCGGCGCGCAAGCGCTCGCCGTGACGATGCGCGGCCTCGTGCTGCGCGAGATCAGCCTGCGCCACTGGCCGCGCGTGCTCGCCAAGGAGGCGGCCGCGGGCCTGGTGAACGGGCTCGCCGTCGCCGCCACCACGGCGCTGGGCGTCTACCTCTGGAGCGGCTCCCTCGGGCTGGTCGCGGTGATCGCCGCGGCGATGGTGATCTCGATGGTCGCCGCCGGCATCGCCGGCGCGCTGGTGCCGGTGCTGCTGCACCGCTTCGGCCAGGACCCGGCCACTGCCTCCTCCATCATCCTCACCACCGTGACCGACGTCGTCGGCTTCTTCTCCTTCCTCGGCATCGCCGCGCTGCTCGCGCCCCTCTTGGAGGGACTGCATTGAAAGCGGCGCCTTGACCGCGGCGCTGTGCTTCGCCGGGCGGGAAATCGCGCCGCAGGAATTCGAGGCGGCGGCGCGGCGCGCGGCGGGCGCCCTGGAGACCGCGGGAGTCGCCGAAGGCGGCGTCGTTTGCCTGATGCTGCACAACTCGCCCGCGTTCCTCGAGGCGCTGTTCGCCGCGCGCATGCTCGGCGCCTACTACTGCCCGATCAACTGGCACTACAAGGCCGACGAGGCCGGCTGGATCCTCGAGGATAGCGGCGCCAAGGTGCTCGTGACCACGCCGGATCTGCTCTGCTCAGTTTCCCCAGCCCTCTCTCCCCACCTCGAAGTCCTCAGCCCGGAAAAGCTTTCCTCCGGCCCGCCTTGGGCGGGCGCCGCGCGTCCGCCGGGCGCGATGATGCCGTATACCTCCGGCACCACCGGCCGCGCCAAGGGCGTGCGCCGCGTGCCGCTCGCCCCGGCCGCCGCCGATGCCTTGGCCACGCTGACCGGGCAAGTGCTCGGGCTCGGGCCGGGGGCGCGCGCGCTGCTCTCGGCGCCGCTCTACCACAGCGCGCCCGCGAGCTACGGCGGCCTCGCCGTGCTGCGCGCCGAGTTGCTCGTGCTGGAGGAGCGGTTCGACGCCGAGCGCACCCTCGCCCTCATCCAGGACATGAAGCTCACCCATGCGTACCTCGTGCCGACGATGCTGGTGCGCCTGCTGCGCCTGCCGGAAGAGACGAAGAAGCGCTACGACCTTTCTTCCATGCGCTTCGTCGCCACCACCGGCTCGCCCTGCCCCGCCGAGGTGAAGCGCGCGATGATCGAGTGGTGGGGGCCGGTCTTTTACGAGTCCTACGCCGCGAGCGAGCTGGGCTGGGTCACCTCGATCTCCTCGGAGGAGGCGCTGCGCAAGCCCGGCTCGGCGGGACGGCCGGCCGGCGGCGCGACCGTGCGCATTCTCGACGCGGAGGGCCGTGAGCTTCCCGCCGGCGAGGTCGGCCTCATCCATACGCGCCAGCCGGCGTTTCCGGAGTTCACCTACAACAACAATCCCGAGGCGCGTGCTCGCCTCGAGCGCGATGGCCTGTGCTCGGTCGGCGACATGGGTTTCCTCGACCCCGAGGGCTACCTCTACGTCTGCGACCGCGCCTCCGACATGGTGATCTCTGGCGGCGTGAACATTTACCCCGCCGAGATCGAGGCCGCCCTCGCCCTCATGCCCGGCGTGCGCGACTGCGCGGTGTTCGGCATCCCCGACGCCGAGTTCGGCGAGGCGCTGTGCGCCGCGGTGCAGCCCGAGCCGGGGGCCGAGGTGTCCGAAGAGGAAATCGGTTCTTATCTGAAAAAAAGGATCGCCGACTACAAAGTCCCGAGGTGCGTTACCTTCCACGAAGCGCTGCCGCGCGAGGAAAGCGGCAAGATCTTCAAGCGGCGCCTGCGCGCGCCGTATTGGGAAAAAACGGGACGAAAGATATGAGCATTGCGATCTACGACGAACTCACCGCCAGCCGCACACGCTTCCTGCGCGTGGACGAGCTCTGCCGCCTCGCCTCCGAGGCGGGCGCCTTGCCCTCCGCCGCCGAGCTCGCCGCCGAGGCGCGCCTGCCGCTGCGCGAGAAGAAAGGGCTGGAGCGCCAGCAGGGCGAATTCCTCGCCGCGATCCTCGCCGATCCCGTCGCCGGCGCGCATGTGTGCCACGCCATGCTCCTCCCGCATCCGGATTCGAAAGCAAAGTTTTCCGAATACGAGAAGACTGGAGAGATCGACCTCGGAGGCGCGCATCTCAAGCGCCAGGGCAAAGCGGCGGTGCTCACGATGAAGAACCCGGCCTACCTCAATGCCGAGGACGAGGCGACGCTGCCCGGCATGGAGCTCGCGGTGGACCTCGCCCTCCTCGACCCGGCGGCCGAGGTGTGCGTGCTGCGCGGCGCGCCGGTGGAGCATCCGAAGTACAAGGACAAGCGCCTCTTCGGCGCCGGCATCAACCTCACGCACCTCTACCACGGCAAGATCCGCTACCTCTGGTACCTCCTTCGCGACCTGGGGTTCGTCAACAAGTTCTACCGCGGCCTCGCCAAACCCGACGCTTCCCCCGAGGTGGATTCCACGGAGAAGCTCTGGATCGCCGCGGTCGAGGGCTTCGCGATCGGCGGGCACTGCCAGATCCTGCTCACCATGGACTACACCCTCGCCGCCGAGGACGCCTACCTCACGCTGCCGGCGCGCAAGGAAGGCATCGTCCCGGGCGCGGCGAACCTGCGCCTGCCGCGCTTCGTGGGCGACCGCATCGCGCGCCAGGCCATCCTAGCCGAGCGGCGCATCGACTGTGCGAGCCCCGAAGGGCGAATGATCTGCGACGAGGTGGTCAAGCCGGAGAAAATGGATTCCAGGATAGAAGAGGTGGTGCAAAACCTCACCGGCTCCGGCGTCGTCAGCGCCGCGGGCAACCGGCGGGCGTTCCGCGCCGGCGAGGAGCCCCTCGACGCCTTCCGCCGCTACATGGCAGTCTACGCGCGCGAGCAGGCGCACTGCCACCTCAGCCCGGCGCTGGTCCCCCAACCTCAACCTCTTCGGCCGCCGCGAGCCGCACATCTACGGCACCATGACCCTCGCCGAGATCAACCAGAAGCTCGAGGCGCTGGCGCGGGAGCTTAAGGTCGAGCTCGAGATCTTCCAGTCCAACATCGAGGGAGAGATCGTCGGCAAGCTCCACAAGCACATGGACGACGTGGCGGGTGCCCTCATCAACCCGGCGGGCCTGACCCAGTACGGCGTGTCGGTCCACGACGCCATCAAGGCGATGCCCTTCCCGGTGATCGAGGTGCACATGTCGAACATCGCCGCCCGCGAGGAGTGGCGCCACCACTCGATCATCTCGAGCGCGGCGAAAGGCACGGTGCAGGGGCTGGGCTGGCGCTCCTATACCTGCGCGTTACGGGCGTTGGTCGAGATCGCCAGAGAGGGCAAGTCCTAGGGATACCCCCTCATGACATCGCGCTGCCTCATCGTCGCCGACGTGCAGAACGACTTCATGCCGGGCGGCGCGCTCGCCGTGCCGCGCGGCGACGAGGTGGTGCCGGTCATCAATCGCCTCGCGGCGCGCTTCGAGAACGTCGTGCTGACCCAGGACTGGCACCCGCGCGGGCAGGTCTCCTTCGCCTCCTCGCACCCCGGGAAGAAGCCGTTCGAGACCATCCGCCTGCCCTACGGCGAGCAAGTCCTGTGGCCCGACCACTGCGTGCAGGCCACCCCCGGCGCCGCCTTCCACGCCGCCCTTGCCGTGCCGCACGCTCAGCTCGTGGTGCGCAAGGGCTACCACAAGGACGTCGACAGCTACTCCGCCTTCCTCGAGGCCGACCGCAAAACCAGCACCGGCCTCGCCGGCTACCTACGGGAGCGAAACCTGAAGACGCTGTACTTCTGCGGCCTCGCCACCGACTTCTGCGTCGCCTGGAGCGCCCTCGACGCGCGCGCCGCGAGCTTCGCAGCAACGGTCATCGAGGACGCCTGCCGGGCGATCGATCTGGAGGGCTCGCTCGCGAAAGCGTGGGGCGACATGGCGGCAGCCCGGGCTCACGCGTGCGCCGCGCAGCACGAACCGACCGCCGCCGCCTTGGCTGACGGTTCCGGCTCGTACCGGTCGTGGTGGCGGACCCACTCCATCTTGTAGTCCACGTCGCGTTCGTCGCGGCCCTTGGGCGTGAGGTCGAGCAGGTTGTAGGTTCCGATCATCGCCTCCACGCCGCGCCTATAACTCGAATAGGTGTGGAAGACATCGCCCCCCTCGCCCTTGCAGAACACGCTGATGCCGGGCAACTCCTCCGACTCGAAGGGCTGCGTCCCGTAGTTGTAGGTGACTTCGTTCTTCGCCCGCTCTTCGGGCGTGAAGCTCACGCCGAAGTCGAAGTTGAAGTTGTTCGCGTACGACGACACCCACTTGAACTGCCAGCCCATGCGCCGCCGAAAGCGGTCGATCTCGGCCAGCGGCGCGCGCGAAATGGCCACGAACGTGGTATCGCGGTGCGCCAGGTGCACGGTCATGCCGTCGCTGTGGTCGGCCATGAAGGAGCAACTCGGGCAACCTTGCCCCCACCCCGGGGCGAACATGAAGTGCTGCACCATCAGTTGGCGGCGGCCTTCGAACAGCTCGGCGAGCGTGCGCCGGCCCTCGAGCCCGTCGAAGACGTAGTTCTTTTCGATGCGCACCCACGGCAGCGCGCGGCGCTCGCGGGCGATCTGGTCGCGCAGGCGCGTCAGCTCCTTTTCGCGTGCCAGCAGCCTCTTGCGCTCGGCAACCCATCGATCCCTGGATACGACGGGATGGCTCACGGTACCCACTTCGGCAATCGCGGTGTTCATGGTGTGCTCCTTGGCCCGAAGCGCCGTTCGAGTTTCGCTCATGATCTTTCCCCTTTCGGACGTCGCACGGCGCGGACCTTTCCGCTCGGTCCGCCGCCGCAATAGAACAGCTCTGCGCCGTCGGACTCGATCCCGCTGACGCCGGTGCCGCGCGGCATCTCCAGCCGCTCGAGCACGGCGCCGCTCTCCGGGTCGATTCGGCGGATATCGCTCTCGTCGCCTTCCCAGGTGCCGTGCCACAGCTCGCCGTCGACCCAGGTTACGCCGGTGACGAAGCGGCTGGACTCGATGGTGCGCAGAATGGCGCCCGTCT
>JAQSVY010000034.1 GCA_029266935.1 Burkholderiales bacterium | reverse complement strand
GCGTTGTTGGTCGCCATCATCGGCGCCGTGGTGCCGATGTAGGCGCCGAGGTTGCCGTAGCCGGTGATGCGCAGCGCGAGGAAGTTCCCGTCCCTGTCGAGCGCGAGCTCGGAGGTCATCTCGTGGTCGCGCCCCTGCTGGTCGGAGACGAAGCTTCCCGAGCGCTCGTCGGTCCACTTCACCGGGCGGCCCAGCGCCCGCGCCGCGTGCGCGAGGCACACGTACTCCGGGTAGATCGAGCCCTTCATGCCGAAGGAGCCGCCGACCTGCCAGGTGCGCATGCGCACCTTGTCCTGGGGTATGCCGAGAATGTCGGCGAGCTGGTTGCGCATGCCGAACACGCCCTGGCCCGGCGCCATGAGAGTGAAGCGGCCGCTCGCGGCGTCGTAGGCGCAGATCCCCGCGCGCGGCTCGATCGGCGCCGCGACGACGCGGGTGTTTCTAAGAGGTAGTTTGATGACGTGGGCCGCTTTGCTGAAAGCCTCCTCGACCTTGTCCTTGTCGCCGTAGCTGAACTCGACGGCGACGTTGCCGGGCAGCTCCTCGTAGAGTTGCGGCGCGCCGGGCTTCGCCGCCTCGCCCGCGGTGGTTACCGCCGGCAGCGGCTCGATGTCGACCTCGACGGCTTCCGCCGCGTCCTTCGCCTGCGCCGGCGTCTCGGCGATCACGCAGGCGACCGGGTCGCCGACGAAGCGCACCTTGTCCACCGGCAGCGAGCGCCGCGGCGTCTGCTTTAGGTTGGGGAGCTGGATGTGCGTCTTGTGCGTGCCGTAGGCAGCGAGGTCGGCGCCGGTGTACACGGCGAGGACGCCGGGCATGCTTTTAGCCTTTTCACAATCAATCCCCCTGAGAAGGCCGTGCGCATGCTGGCTCCTGACCATCCACGCATAGGCCTGGCCGGGCTCGTTGATGTCGTCGGTGAAGCGGCCCTCGCCCCGCAGTAGTGCGGGGTCCTCCATGCGCTGCTGCCACTGCCCGATCTCGGCTTTCATGGGTGCGAATTATCCGGGACAGGGAGCCTTTTTTTGGCCATGCTGGCGATTTTCAGGGAGAGTTTCGATGGTCCATGTCATCGCGGTCATCACCGCCAAGCCTGGAAAGCGCGCCGAGGTGCTGAAGGCCTTCAACGCCAACGTCCCCAACGTGCGCGCCGAGCAGGGCTGCATCGAGTACGGCGCCGCCGTCGACGCCGAGGGCGCGCCTTCCATCCAGACCAAGTACGGGAACGACACCTTCGTCGCCATCGAGAAGTGGGAGAGCCTCGACGCCCTGCGCGCCCACTCCCGCGCCCCGCACATGGCCGCCTACGCCGAGACGGTGAAGCCGCTCCTCGCCGCGCGCATCATCCACGTGCTTTCACCAGCCTAAACGAGGAAAGATTCGGTTTTCTCTTTGGTAGTGGGCGATCGCAAGTAACGGGATCTGCCGTTGTTTGCTCGAGGCGGCCGGAAACGGGCTCCGAAAGGTAGGGCTTCGGAAGCGCTGCTTGACCTTGGTCAAGCTCCTCGCCGCGGCTGGTGGCAGAGTGATCCATGGGCCGCTTGCTAAGACCAATGGTGGCTAGTCTCGCTTTCGTCGTGGCCCTTATGCTGCTGGCCGCGGCGCCGGGTACCAACGCGCAGCCAGCGTCAAAGGTGTGGCGGATTGGATATCTTGACCAGGGTTCGGCAGTCCGTAACCAGGTCTACGTGGATGGACTCCGCAAAGGTCTCCGCGAGCTCGGTTGGGTCGAGGGCCGGAACATTGCCCTCGAGGTCCGGTCCGCGGAGGGGAAGACCGACCGGCTCCCCATGCTCGCGGCTGAGCTCGCCCGCCTCAAGGTGGACGTCATCGTCACCTGGACCACGCCAGCGGCATTGGCTGCCAAGCGCGCCACGACGACGATACCCATCGTCATAGGGTTTGCGGCCGATCCGGTCGGCAGCGGGATCGTCGCCAGTCTCGCCCGCCCCGGGGGCAACATCACCGGGTGGACACATCTTGGGCACGAGCTGCGGGTCAAATATCTGGAGCTGCTCAAGGAAACCGTCCCCGAGGCTACCCGCTTCGGTGTCCTCTGGAATCCAACGAACCAGGCGCACAAACCTTCGTTGGAAGTCATCGCGGACGCCGCCCGGCGGCTCCAGGTGGAGCTGCACGTGATGGGGGTGCAGGATCCCAAAGACCTCGACGGTACGTTCTCGGCATTGGCGCTAAAGGGCGTACAAGCCCTCATAGTGTTCCCCGATGGAATGTTCCTCGCGCAGGCTCCGCTGATCATCGCCCTCGCCGCCCGCAGCCATTTCCCAACGATGTACGGAGTGAGCGCGTACACGGAGGCTGGAGGCCTTATGAGCTACGGAGCCAACTTGGCCGGGATGAATCGGCAGCTTGCTGCGTCGCTCGTGGACAAGATTCTCAAGGGCGCCAAGCCGGCCGACCTTCCGGTCGTGCAACCGACGAACTTCGAGTTGGTGATCAACCTAAAGACCGCCAACGCCCTCAGCCTGGCACTTCCGCAGTCGCTTCTGCAACGGGCAGACCAAGTTATCGAGTGAAAGGTCGACCAGGCACGGACGGTGGACATGGAGCCGCGCAAGGTGGTGCGCGCCATTCTCAGAGCAGGCCCAGGGTCTCGAACTTCAGGTACAGCTCGCGGCACACCCACGCATCGGTCGCGGCGTAGGTGATCTGCTGCGCGCTTAGCCGCGGCGTCGCCCAGTTCGAGGTCTTCGAGCCCTTGGGCACCCGGTAGCCGAGGAAGAGTCCCGCGAGGTTGCGCACCCCGGATTGCTTGAGGCCGTGCCGCCGGACGACGTCGCCCAGGTCGACGATGCTCTTCTCTTCAAAGGAAAACAGTTTTTGCAGCTGGCGAAGATCGTCCTTCACCGAGACGCCGGTCTTCACGAGCCGCGGCGAGGCCATGAGCTCCGCGATCTCCGGCTCGAAGTCCAGGCGCTGCACCGGGAAGAGGTACACCGAGCGCGCGGTGGCGAGCTGCGCAAGGGCGGGAGCGTAGCTGACGCCGACGCGGAAGGCCGGCCGCGTCTCGGTGTCGAAGCCCACGACGCGCTCGGCGCGCAGGTCCATCATCGCCGCCTCGAGCGCCGGCGCCGTCTCGATCAGCACCACCGGGCCCTCGTAGCGCCGGATCGGCAGCTCGTTGACCTCGTCGCGCGAGACATCCCTCAGCAGCTCCGGGGGTAAGACCATCGCAGGATAATAATCGCTAAGACCCCGATTCCCCGGAGAACGCCATGGCAACGCACCTCAAGCGCCGCATCGCAGCCGAAATGACCGACGAGATGGACCGCAAGGTGCGCTCGACCGTCGAGGGCATCCTCGCCGACGTGAAGAAGCGCGGCGACGCGGCGGTGCGGGAGTACTCAGAGAAGTTCGACCGCTGGGTCCCCAGGAAATTAAGTGAAAAGGAGATAAAAGAAATCCTCGCGCGGGTGAAACCCGAGACCATCGCCGACATCAAGTTCGCGCAGGCGCAGATCCGCAACTTCGCCGAGCACCAGCGCGCCTCGATCCGCGACATCGAGGTGGAGACGCTACCGGGGGTTCGCCTGGGACATAAAAATATTGCCGTGGAAAGCGTAGGCTGCTACGTGCCGGGCGGGCGCTACCCGATGGTGGCTTCCGCGCACATGAGCATCGTCACCGCGCGCACCGCCGGCGTGAAGCGGATCGTCGCCTGCACGCCCCCCAACCAGGGCGAGCCGCACGCCGAGACCATCGCCGCGATGGTGCTGGGCGGCGCCGACGAGATCCACGTGCTGGGCGGGGTGCAGGCGATCGCCGCGATGGCGCTGGGCACCGAGACCATCGAGGCCGTCGACATGCTCTGCGGCCCGGGCAACGCCTACGTCGCGGAAGCGAAGCGCCAGCTCTTCGGCCGCGTCGGCATCGACCTTTTCGCCGGCCCGACCGAGATCCTGGTGATCGCCGACGACAGCGCGGATGTCGAGATGATCGCCACCGACCTCCTCGGCCAGGCCGAGCACGGCCCGACCAGCCCGGCGACCTGCATCACGACCTCAGAGCGAATCGCAAAGGATCTTCCCGGTGAGATCGAAAAGCAGCTCGAGCGGCTGCCCACCGCCGACGTGGCCGGCGTCGCCTGGCGCGACTACGGCGAAATCATTCTGGTCTCTTCAAGAGAAGAAGCCGTAAGGGAAGCCGATCGCGTCGCCGCGGAGCACGTCGAGGTCCTGTGCGAGAACCCGAGGTACTTCCTGGAGAAGATGCGCAACTACGGCGCGCTCTTCCTCGGCCCCGAGACCAACGTCTCCTATGGCGACAAGGTAATCGGCACCAACCACACGCTGCCCACGCTCGGCGCCGCGCGCTATACCGGCGGCCTCTGGGTCGGCAAGTTCCTGAAGACCTGCACCTACCAGGAGATCACGCCCGAGGCGGCGGTGAAAGTGGGCGAATACTGCTCGCGCCTGTGCGCCATCGAGCGCTTCTGGGGCCACAAGGAGCAGGCCGACCTGCGCCTGCGGCGCTACGGTGGTCAAAATATCGGAATCGGGGCGAAATAGTTTCCTGATCCAGATCAAGTGCGCGGCGCGCGCCGCTGCTAGATTGGACTCGAGCCCGCGAAGGCCGACGCCTCCCCTAGAAGGCGTTGCTGCAACGGGAATTCCCGGTTACCCACCGGGATACCCTGGTCTGCGGCGGGCTCGCCGCGGCGGCTACCGCTGCGGTCAAAGGGCGCCCATCTCGGCGCCGCCCGGGTTGCCCGGGCTACAAGGCCCCGCCACGAGCGGGGCCTTTTCATTTCGGATAGTCGAACGCACCGCTTGGGTGATGGACGTAAGCCTTTTGCAGGCGTACCTTTGATCCGAGTCTGCAAAGGCCGCCGCAACAACGGCTGTCACGAAGGAACTCCCGGCCACCTGTCGGGATACCTGGCCCGACCGGGCTCGCCGCGGCGCACTATGCCGCGGATGCATGAGGCGCCCGCAAGGCGCCGCCCGCGTGAAAGCGGGCAACAAGGCCCCGCCCCAGTGCGGGGCCTTTCATTTGGTCAGCTGTTTTTTGTTTCGGCTTTTGCTACCTCGGGCACCGGTTCCTGGTGCCCGATCGCATATCCCGTTGCCAGTACCACCGCCAGGACGACGGCCGCCGACGCGACGGCCTTGGACAGCTCCATGGTTCCTCCGCTCCGATTACCCCCAAAGCGAAGTCTGTCAAACGTTGCCACGGCGCTCCTAGCGCAAAGGTCACACTCGATGCGGAAAGCCTGGCCGCCCGGGACCGCGGTGCTGCGCGGCCGCGCAACAATTCACGCTGCGCGTCTCATCCCAGGCGCCTCGTCCACGCGCGCAGGCGCGCCAGGCCCTCGTACGCCGCCCACGCGATGCCGCTGAATGCCCTGACCGGGTGCCTGATGCTCATGTCCTTGCTCCTTCTGGTGCGGTTGCAACGGCGGGAATGCTAGGCGTGCCAGCTTTCCCGCCGATGTCAGCCTCGCCGCAGATTGTTTCTTTTGTATTACCCGAGCTGCTTCGTCCACGGCTGCAGCCCGGAGCGGTAAAACGCCACGGTCGCTGCCCACGCCGGCCTCTTCGCCGCCCCGCGCGCCATGGCGCGGAAGGCACGCGCCACCTTCGCCCTTATCGTGTTCCTCGCACGCCGCGCCGCCTGGTTACGCTCTTGCATGTCCGTCTCCTTCGGTTGGTTTCGACGGACCTCATGCTAGGCGCCGGGCGTATCGCGCCGATTTCGATTCGCGCTCGTTGTGTTGCGACTTCGTTTCAGTGCATGCTCGGGCCCCTCGGGGAGGTGGTGCCTTGGACATCAATTCGCGTTTCCGCCTGGACGGCCGCACCGCGCTCGTCACCGGCGCCGGCCGCGGCATCGGCCGCGCCTGCGCCGTCGCCCTCGCGCAGGCCGGCGCCGAAGTCTGGCTCGCCGCGCGCACGAAGCACGAGATCGAGCAAGCCGCCGCCGAAATCCGCTCTGCAGGCGGCCGTGCGCATGCGATGGTCGCCGACGTCACTTCGTCTTCTTCCTTGAAAGATTTGTTTTCGCAGATCCAGGTGCTCGATGTGCTCGTCAACAACGCCGGCAGCAACATCCCCGAGCCCTTCGTCGAGGTGACCGAGGAGCACCTCGACCGCATCATGGACCTGAACCTGCGCTCGGCCTTCCTCGCCGCCCAGGCCGCGGCGAAGAAGATGCTCGAGCATCCCGAGAGGCAGGGCCGCGGCGGCGCCATCGTCAACATGTCCTCCCAGATGGGGCATGTCGGCGCGGTCAACCGCAGCGTCTACTGCATGACCAAGCACGGTCTCGAAGGCCTCACCAAGGCGATGGCGCTCGAGCTCATCGCCCACAACGTGCGCGTGGTGTCGATCGCGCCGACCTTCGTCGAGACGCCGCTGGTGAAGGAGTTCATGCAGCGCCCGGGATTCAGCCAGTGGGTGCACGAGCGCATTCCCGCGGGACGGGTCGGCAGCGTGGAGGAGGTGGCGGGGGCGGTGCTCTTCGCCGCCTCGCCCGCGGCCTCGCTCGTCACCGGCACGAGCCTCCTCGTCGACGGCGGCTGGACCGCGCAGTAGAGATCGGGGTCAGACCCCGATCTCGAAGGGATTCCGGCAGAATGGGCAACCCCGGCACGCCGCTTGCGACGCCGGCTTGCCCTTTCCTTACGGAGGCAACCGCAATGAGCTTCATCTCCTGGATCGTCGTCGGCGGCATCCTCGGCTGGGTCGCGAGCATGATCATGAAGACCAACGAGCAGCAGGGAATCATCCTCAACATCATCGTCGGCATCGTCGGCGCCTTCCTGGGCGGTCTGCTCCTCGCGCCCCTGTTCGGCACCGGCACGATCAACCAGAGCGACTTCAGCATCGGCTCGCTGCTGGTGTCGCTGCTCGGCGCGGTCATCCTTCTCGCCATCGTCAACTTCTTCCGCCGCCGCAGGAACGCATGACGCCGTAGAAGGGGGGTGGCGTCGCCGGCAAGGCTGGCGCCCATTTATTTCGCAGGACGGCGGCACTACAATCCGTGCGCCGATGAGAGTGCTTGCCCTGCTTTTGAGAGTGCTTGCCCTGCTTTGGCTCGCGGGCGCCGCGCAGGCGACGCCGCCGCCGCCCCAGCACCTGGACGACACCGGGCTTTTCGAGGCGGGCTCGAGCACGGCGGTGCGCCCGGAAAACCTCGCCTTCGCGCCGCAGTACGAGCTCTGGTCCGACGGCGCGGCGAAGCGCCGCTGGCTGTACCTGCCCCCCGGGGCGTCGATCGACGCCTCGCGCCCCGACGCCTGGGAGTTTCCGCCGGGTACCAAGGCGTGGAAGGAGTTCAGCCAGGGACGCCGCGTCGAGACGCGCCTCATCGAGCGCCTGCCCGACGGCGCCTGGCGATTCGTCGCGTACGTATGGAACGCCGAAGGCACGCAGGCGGTGCTCGCCCCGGAGGCGGGCATCGCGGCGCTGCCCGTGGCGGGGGCGCCGCGCGGGCGCTACACGATCCCCTCGCGCAGCGACTGCCTCGCCTGCCATGAAGGCGCCGAGGTTCCGCTGCTCGGTTTCAGCGCGCTGCAGCTCGCGCGCGAGCTCGAGCGCCTCGCGGCTTCCGGCCGCCTGCGCAACCTGCCGGCCTCGCTCCTGGCCAGCCCGCCGCGCATCGCCGCGCCGAGCGAAAGCGCGCGCGCCGCGCTCGGCTACCTGCACGCCAACTGCGGCCACTGCCACAACCACACCGGGCCGCTCGCGGCGACCGGGCTCGCGTTCGCCCAGCAGGCCGCCGCGCCGCAGGCGAGCGCCGAGCGCACGCTGCACTCGCTCTCGAGCGCCGGCACCTCGGTCGACGTCGTGCGCCGCGTGCGCTCGTCCAACCCCTATGTGCGCATGCCGCCCGTCGGCGTCAGCCTCATCGACGCGAAAAACGTCGCGCTCATCGAGAGCTGGATCCGTCACGACCTTCGACTGCCCCTGGAGCCCTACCCATGATGCCGAGAACCGCCCTGCCGCTCATCGCCGCCGCCCTCCTTGCCGCGCCCGCCTACGCCGACGAGGCGAAGCTCGCGCGCGGCAAGTACCTCGTCACCATCGCCGGCTGCAACGACTGCCACACGCCATGGAAAATGGGCGCCCAAGGGCCCGAGCCCGACATGAGCCGCATGCTCTCGGGCCATCCGCAGGACTTCGCCCTGCCGCCCGCACCCAAGCCCGAAGGACCGTGGACCGTGTCGGCCGCCGTGACCAACACCGCCTGGGCCGGGCCCTGGGGCGTGAGCTTCACCGCCAATCTCACACCCGACCGCGAAACGGGCCTCGGCAAGTGGACGCAGCGCAACTTCACCGAGACCATCCGCACCGGCCGGCACATGGGCCGCGGCCGCCCCATCCTGCCGCCGATGCCGATCCCGATGTACAAGCACTTCACCGACGCCGACCTGGAAGCGATCTTCACCTACCTGCAGTCGATCCCGGTCGTGAAGAACCGCGTGCCCGAGCCCCTGCCGCCCGCCAAATAGAGATCGGGGTCAGACCCCGATTTGCCGACCCGATTTGCCGCGCGCCGCGGCGGCACGGCGCTTGCGACGCCATGCCCGACTCTTTCCTACGGGAGGCACGCATGAACTTTCTCAGCCCGCTGTTCATCTGGACCGATGCCATGCTGAAAGGCGGCAAGGCCGCGCTCGATTCGATGCAGGACGTGGCGAAGCGCTCGCCATCGGCGCGCATCGCCGTGATCCCGACCGCCGACGCGCCGCCCCGGCGCCGGGCGCGCGCGAAGCCGAAAGCGCGCGCTAACGCAAAGCGCAAGGCGAAGTCCCGGCGCCGCTAGGCGCTGCATAGAATGGAGGCGTGGACCGCCTCGAGCGCTTCTACAAGATCGACCAGCTCCTGAAGGAGCGCAAGGCGGTTTCTTTTTCCGCCATGTGCTCCTCCCTGGGGGTTTCCAGGGCGACCTTGAAGCGCGACCTCGAGTACATGCGCGAGCGCTTCCACGCCCCGATCGAGTACGACCGCGAGGCGAACGGCTACCGCTTCGGCAGGCCGCCCGCCGGCCCGCGCTACGAGCTCCCCGGCCTGTGGTTCTCCGCGGATGAAGCCTACGCGCTCCTTTCCATGCACACGCTCCTCGCCGAGCTCGAGCCCGGGCTCCTCGCGCCGCACGTCGGGCCGCTGCAGGAGCGCCTGCGCGCC
>JAQSVY010000318.1 GCA_029266935.1 Burkholderiales bacterium | reverse complement strand
GACCTCGCGGATGCCGCCGGGGCCGAGCTTGACGTGGTTCGCGAGCTCGCGCCGCGCCACCTCGCGGCGCACCTCGGCGTGCAGGCCGCGCATCGCCGAAAGGGTGGCGTAGTCGAGATACTTCCTGAACACGAAAGGCCGGACGATTTTCTCCAGTTCCTCCTGCGATGTTCCTGAGATCGGTCGAGCCTTGATCCAGGCATAGCGCTCCCACTCGCGCCCCTGCGTGACGAAGTACTGGTCGAGGAAGTCGAAGCTGCAGGCGAGCGGACCGGAGTCGCCGTAGGGGCGAAGGCGCATGTCGACGCGGAAGACGAAGCCGTCCTCGGTGGCGTGCGAGAGCAGGCGGATCAGCCTGCGGCCGGCGCGCTCGAAGCGCTCCTGCGCCTCCATCGAGCCGGGAAAGACGAACACCAGGTCGACGTCGGAGGAGACGTTGAGCTCGCGCCCGCCGAGCTTGCCCATGCCGAGCACGACGAGCTCGGGTTCGCCGAGCCAGTCCAAACATTTCGTTACACAAATCTCCGCGAGGTCGGACATCGTCGAGCAAACTTCTTCCAGGCTCGCGCGGTCCGACAGGTCTCGCGCCATGAGGCGCAGCAACACGCGGGTGCGCAGCTGTCGCAGCCGGCGCATGAGGTCGGCTTCGTCGAGCGCGCTTTCGAGTGCCGAGACCATCTCGGCGCGGCTGAACGGCGCCGGCTCTTCGAGCTCAGCCTGTAGCTGCGGATGCGCGGCGAGCACCCGCGCGGCATAGCGCGAAAGGGCGATTTTCTGAATGGGCTCCGGCATTTAGCGATTAGAATGGCGGTTCACATGAAGCGGTTGTTGCGAGCGCTCGAAGTTCTCGCCTGGTTCGCGCTCATCGCGTTGGCCGCGCTGGTGCTTGCGCTGCGCTACTGGGTGCTTCCGGACATCGAGCGCTACCGCCCCGATATTGTCGCCGCAATCTCGAAGGCCGTCGGCCTGCCGGTGAAAGTCGGCGCGATCGAGGCGAGCTGGTCCGGCCTGCGGCCCGACATCACGGTCTCGGACGTGCGCATCCACGATGGGCAGGGACGCGAGGCGCTGGTGCTGCCCTCGGTGCATAACGTGATCGCGTGGGGCTCGCTGCTGCAGTGGGACCTGCGCCTGCATTCGCTGGTGGTGGACGGGGCGCGTCTCGTCGTGCGTCGCGACCCGGCCGGCGCGATCTACGTCGCCGGCATCAGGCTCTCCGACCAGGGCGGCGAGGGTAACCTCCGCGACTGGGTGCTCGGCCAGGAAGAGATCGTCATCCGCAAGGCCGAGATTGAGTGGCGCGACGAGAAGCGCGGCGCGCCGCCGCTTACGCTCTCGGCCCTGGAGCTCAGGGTCCGCAACGCGGGCGGCGAGCATGCCTTCGGCCTCACCGCGCGCCCGCCCGCCGCTCTGGGCTCCACCATCGACCTGCGCGCGCACCTCGAGGGACGCAGCGTGATGGAGCCGGCGGCGTGGAACGGCCGGCTCTATGCCGAGATCGGCACCACCGATCTCGCGGCCTGGCGCGCGTGGCTCGACTATCCGCTCGACCTGCGCCAGGGACACGGGGCGCTGCGCCTGTGGATCACTCTCGCCGCGGGCAATGTGAGCCAGGCCACCGCCGACGTGGCGCTTTCCGGCGTGGTGGCCCAGCTCGGCGATGCGCCCGCGCTGCTCGAGCTCGCCACGGTGCGCGGCCGCCTGCAGGGCCGCGTGCGCGGCGACGGCTACGAGCTCACTGGGCGCAACCTCGGGCTGGTCCCGACGCGCGGCGCGTCGATCGCCCCGACCGATTTCCAGCTCGCCTGGCGCGCCGGCGGCGGCAGCCTGGCGACGAAGCTTCTCGACCTGCGCACGCTCCCCGAGCTGATGCCGTCCTTCCCGGTGGCCGAAGGCCTGCGCCAGCGCCTCGCCGAAGCGTCGCCGCGGGGGCGCATCGAGGACGCGCGCTTCGAGTGGGAGGGCGAGCTGCCCGAGCCGCGGCACTTCGTGGCGCGCGCGCGCTTCAGCAATCTCGCGCTGCGCCCGACAGCCAGCGTGCCGGGCTTCGAGGGACTCTCCGGCAGCATCGACGCCAGCGACTCGCGCGGGCGCGTGGTGCTGCAGTCGAAGCACGCGCAGCTCGAGCTGCCGGCGCTTTTTCCCGAGCCGCGCATCTCGCTTGATGCGCTCAGCGGCCAGGTCGACTGGGAGCGCGCCGGCACCGCGCTGGCGCTGCGCCTCGTGTCCCTGGGCTTCGCCAACGCCGACCTCGCCGGCACGGCTTCGGGCTCCTATTCGCGCGCCGGCGGCCAGGGCCGGATCGATCTCACGGCGCAGCTCTCGCGCGCCGACGGCACCAAGACGGCGCGCTACCTGCCGCACAGCAGCCTCATGGGAGAAAAGACGCGCGAGTGGCTCGCTTCCGCCATCGTCGCCGGGCGGGCGAGCGACGTGCAGCTGCGCCTGCGCGGCAACCCGCGCGAGTTTCCCTTTCGCGATCCGGCGAGCGGGCAGTTCCTCGTCACCGCCCGCGTCGCCGACGGGGTGCTCGACTACGGCCCGGGCTGGCCGCGCATCGAGGCGATCGACGCCAGCCTGCGCTTCGAGGCCGACCGCATGGCGATCGCCGGCAGGAGCGCCTCGATCCTCGGCGTGAAGCTC
>JAQSVY010000317.1 GCA_029266935.1 Burkholderiales bacterium | reverse complement strand
GCGCGAAGTGGCGCAGGTTGCGGGTGAGGATGGTCAGCCCGTGCACCTTGGCGGTCGCGGCGATGACGAGGTCCTTCCACTCGATCACCGCCGGGCGCGGCGAACGTTCCCGGGCCGTTTTTGCGCTTCGCCCACTCGGCCTCGGACACGATCACCACGGCCTCCCGGCCGTAGCGCGTGAGGCGCTGCGGCTCGCCCTTGAGCGCCCGCTCGACGAGCTTCGAGAAATGCGGCCCGGGCCTCGTGAAGGGGATAGCTGCGCATGCCGTGAGCCTCCGGGGGGCCATTCTGTACAACATAGGACGCACGTTGCACAGCAAATCCTCACCCGCGCGAGCCGAGGGAGGGGGACCATGCGAAGCATGGTGGAGGGGGCGATCACGAGGTGAGGACGGCAACAAAACCGGCCGTCCCCGTCGGCTCAGGTCGCAACTCGCGAGTCTCGGGCGTCAGCGTCTCTGCTGCCAGGATCGTTCGATCTTAACCCCGTTAGCTCTTTCGAATGCTTCAAGTTGCCCATCCGTCGTCATCTGCTCGCTTACGCGACCGTAGTACCGGTCAACCACATCCGGTCCTAAGGCGTTTCCGCTCTGAGGCAGCGAGCGGACCAAGTTCTGGAAATCGCCGACCGGCATGGTCCGGTAGCGGGTCGAATGCGTCTGACCTGTTGGCGTCTTGTGGAAATACTTAATGACGTAAAAGGGCGGGCGGGTAGGGACAGCAGTGGCTATCGGCGTGGGCGTTGCTGTTGGCGTCGGCGTCGGCGTGGCCGTCCACTGCGGGGGCGGCGCAGATGGCTGCTGCAGACGCCGTCGTGCTACTTCATCTAGCGCCTGAGGCTGCTGGATCGCATCCTGAACCGGCTTCGCAGTATTGCTGGCCTTTTCAAAGAGCCACTCAATGACTTTAGGCCCCGCCGTCATCGTGACCACGAAGAGTATTATGGCAGGTCCGTGTCCTAGGGTACGTCCAGCCCAAGCAGCAAACTCGGCGAGCTTCTCCATTTGCCTCCCCTTCCCTTTAGGAAGGACCAGCAAACCACGACCTGCAACCGCGAGTCCAGCCTACGGCGGCGGCTCTCCTTCCGTGTCGGCGCAGAGCATGGTGGAGGGAGCGAGCCCCGGAGGGGCGGCGGGCGTCATGCGCAGTTGCGGAGAGTTGCGCAGGGAAAACAACTATAAAAGTGGTGTCGCTGGCGCGCCGGCCCGGACTGAGGCTGATGTGCCGGCATGGCCGCCCGTTTCCCGGTCTCGACCGAAAACCTCCTCGCCGACCTCTTCCCCGGCGCGCGCGGCGCCGCGCGGATGCGCCTCCTCGGGCTCCTGGCGATCGTGCTGGCCTTCCAGGGCAGCGAACGGGCGACGCCGGCCGGCCTCGCCGCGCTCACCGGCCGGTCCGCCGCCGTGATCCGCCGCGACCTGCGCACGCTTGCCGCCCTCGACCTCGTGGAGCGCACCCGCCCGCCCGGCGCCCGGTCCGCGCGCCTGCGCGTCAAGGAGAACGCCCGCACCAACCGCCTTGCCGCCGCCTTCGCCCGCGGCCTCGGCCTTGAACCCGCGTGAGCCGCACCAATCCTTCCCCGCGCAGCGGGGAAGGGGGACCATGCGGAGCATGGTGGAGGGGCGAGACCGGGCGCGGTGCCCGGTCTTGACCCTCGATTTTATGGCGCTACATTAAATCGTGACGACGTGGGACGAAGGTAAGCGCCGCGAGAACCTTGCCAAGCACGGGATGGACTTGGCCGAAGCCGCTCACTTTGATTTCGAAACCGCCGTTGTCGAGGAGGATCGCGATGTGTTGCACGAGGTGCGCTTCCGCGCGATCGGATGGGTGAGGGACCGCCTCTGCTTCCTTGTCTATGCGTTGAGCGGGGATGACGAGGTCCGCGCCATCAGCCTGCGACCCGCCACGCCGAAGGAGCGCCGCCGCTATGCCCAAGACGCCTGAGGCCTTTACGCCTGCGGAACTCAGCGAGCTCGACCGCCGCCGCGCCGCGGCGCGGGCCAAGGCGCGCCGCCTGATCGAGGTCGCCGACCCGGCCGCGGACGCCGCGGTGCTCGCGGCGGCTGAAAGCGATCCCGACGCTCTGCCGATGACCGACGCGGAGCTGGCGCGCATGCGGCCGGCCCACGAGGTTCATCCGGAGCTCGTCGCGGCCAGCCTGCGCCGCCGCGGCCGTCCGAGATCGCCCTCGCCGAAGCAGCAGGTGACGCTTCGGCTCGATGCCGACGTGATCGCCGCCTTGCGCGCCAGCGGCGCGGGCTGGCAGGTCCGCGTCAACGACGTGCTCAAGCGCTGGCTTGCGCGCGGCGTTGCTTGAAGGGGAGGTCGTAGTAGACGTACCCAACTCGGATGCGATGAAGGACAGGCGCTAGATCGCGCCTCGGAAAGATCGCCCCGCCAAAGCTGTCCTCACCGCGCGAACCTAAGGACGATTGCTCCGGCCAAGGCCGAGAGCGTGGAGCCGGTCAAGACGCCGATCTTCGTGAAGCCGATCCCGCAGAGCAGCGACACGCCATAGACCTGCATGAAGGTTGCATCCTCGGGGCAGTCTGCCCAGTCGAGTTTCACCGCAACCCAGGTAATCAGAAACACCCCGATCTGCTTACCGAAGAACAGCCCCCCGGCGATGCCCAGCGGAACGGGCGCGAACAGCGCCATTTCGCCGAGCGCAACGCCGGCATTCGCAAGACCGAAGAGCGGGACGATCAGGAAGGCGACCCACGGGTGCAGGCCATGCTCCAGGATGTGAAGCGGCGAGGCCGGATCGTCAGGCCGTCCGGGTGAGGGCCTGAGGGGGACAGTCAACGCGAGGGCGACGCCGGCCAACGTGGCGTGCACACCGGACTTGAGCACGAAGAACCAGAGCACCGCCCCGAGGGCCAGATAGACAATCAGGCGCTCGACGCCGGCCCGGTTCAACGCCGCGAGCACGGCGAGCGTCGCCAGAGAGAGCGATAGCCATCCAAGCGACAGGTCCGCCGTGTAGAACGCGGCAATGATCGCGACCGCGCCCAAATCATCGATGATCGCGAGCGCGGTCAGAAACACCTTGA
>JAQSVY010000316.1 GCA_029266935.1 Burkholderiales bacterium | reverse complement strand
GTAGGAAGTCAAGGGTGTTGTGCGTAGCAGCATGATTGATTGACGTGTCGCACAATCCACTACGGCCGGTCTTTCCCGCGCTGTTCGTCCTGCTTTGGAGCACTGGGTTTGTCGGAGCAAAGTTAGGGCTCCCTTACGCTGAACCTGCCACTTTTCTGTCGCTTCGCTTTGTTCTGGTTCTCGCCGTACTGCTGCCGATCTGCTGGCTTTCCCGTGCCCGCTGGCCGGCGCCGCGCGACGCGGTACAGATGGGGGTCGCCGGAGTGCTCATTCAAGCCGGCTACCTGGGCGGCGTCTTCGGATCACTACATCTCGGAATGCCTGCCGGGGTTTCTGCCCTGATCACGGGGCTGCAGCCCGTGTGCACCGCGGTCCTGGGCGGGTTGCTGCTGAGGGAGCGCACCGGCCCGCGCCAGTGGCTCGGCCTGGCATTGGGCCTCGTCGGCGTGGTGCTGGTCGTGGGCGACCGCATCGCCGTAGAGCGCCTCGAGTTCGGCGCCGTCATGCTTTCGGTGCTCGCGCTGGCGAGCATTACTCTCGGCACCGTATGGCAGAAGCGGCACGGCGCGGCGGTCGACCTGCGCACCGGGGCGGCGATCCAGTTCATGGCGGCCGCGCTCGTGATGGCGCCGTTTGCGCTCACGCTGGAGACGCGCGAGGTGCGTTGGACAGGCGAGTTCGTCTTCGCCATGGCCTGGCTGGTGCTAGTGCTTTCGCTGGGGGCGATCTTCCTGCTGCTCTTTCTCATCCGCCAGGGCGCCGCGAGCCAGGTCGCCAGCCTCTTCTACCTCGTGCCGCCCACGACCGCGCTGATGGCGTGGCCGCTGTTCGGGGAGACCTATACGCTCACCGCTGCGGCCGGCATGGGGTTCGGTATGCTCGCGGTATGGCTGGTGATCCGGCAATGACTCTCGACTACCGTCCCAGCGACCCGGCGGTGCTCGCTGATCCGTTCCCGCTGTACAGGAGCATGCAGGACGAGGATCCGGTGCACTGGAGCCCGCGCCTCAAGGGCTGGGTCCTGACCCGCTATGAGGACGTGAAGCGTGTCTGCCTCGATACGGGCGCGTGGTCGTCGGACCGGCTGCGGCCGTTCTTCGCCTCGCTGCCCGGAGCCGAGGCGGCGCGCATGGCCGAGCTCGTGCGCATGCTCACGCAGTGGATGGTCTTCCGCGATCCGCCGGAGCACTCGCGGCTGCGCCGCCTCGCGAGCCGCGTGTTCCACGTGCGCTCGATCCACGCGCTGCGTCCGAACGTCGAGGCGCTGACCGCGTGGCTGCTGGAGCGCATCGGCGAGCGCGAGGAGTTCGACTTCATCGCCGACTTCGCCGGACCGCTGCCGGCGCTGGTGATCATGGACATGCTCGGTGTGCCGCGCGGCGAGCTCGAGCGGGTCAAGCGCCTTTCCGACGACATGGCGCTGTTCATCGGCAGTGCCCGCGAAACCGCCGGCAAGTACCAGCGCGCGGAAGCGGCGACGCACGAGATGGCTGCGTTCTTCCGGGCGCTGATCGCCGAGCGGCGCGCCCAGGCGCGCGCCGACCTGCTGAGCGAGCTCGCGCACCTCGACGACGAGGGCGATCGCCTGAGCGACGACGAGCTTGTCGCCACCTGCGTGCTGCTGCTCTTCGCCGGCCACGAAACCACGACGCATCACCTCGCCAACGGTCTCGCGGCGCTGTTGCGCTTTCCGGCCGAGCTCGAGCGGCTGCGCGCCGAGCCTGGTCTCGCGCCGGCGGCTGTCGAGGAGTTGCTGCGCTACGACGGGCCGATCGGCGCCCAGGTGCGCATCGTGCAGCGCGAGCGGGAGCTCCACGGCAAGACCCTCAAGCCCGGAGAGCGCGTGTTCCTGCTGCTCAATGCCGCCAATCGCGACCCGCGCGCGTACGCCGATCCCGACCGACTCGACCTAGGGCGCAACGGCCCGCCGCACCTCACGTTCGGCTTCGGCCCGCACCTCTGCCTGGGCTTTCCGCTCGCGCGCCTCGAGGGACAGGTCGCGCTGCCGGCGGTCCTGGCGCGCTGGCGCCGGCTCGAGACGGCCGGCGCACCCCCGGAATGGCTCGATTCGCTCGTCCTGCGCGGCATGAGGGCGATGCCGCTGTCAGCGAGGGCGTGAGCGCCGACCAAGACCACCTACCGCGCCGGCTGTGGTGGCTGCTCGCTGGCCTGACCTTCGCCTGGGGCTTCAACTGGACGGCAATGAAGGTGGCGCTCGGCGAGGTGCCGCCGTGGACGTTCCGCACGCTCTGCCTGGGCTTTGGTTCGGCCGTGCTTTTCCTCGCCTTGCGTCTGGGCGGCCAGCGCCTCGCCGTCCCGCGCAGCCAGTGGGGGCGGCTGGCGATGCTCGCGTTCTTCAACATCACCTGCTGGAACGTCCTGATCGCATTCGGCATGACGATGATTGCCTCGGGCCGCGCTGCCATCCTCGCGTACACCATGCCGGCACTCGCCATCCCGCTCTCGGTGTGGATCCTCGGCGAGCGCCTGACCCCGCGTAAGCTCACCGGCCTAGCGCTGGGCATGGCCGGGCTCGGGCTCGTGCTGGGCGAGGCCGGCCTGGGCCTGGGCAGAGCGCCGGTCGGCTCGCTTCTCGTGCTCGGCGCGGCCGCGAGCTGGGCGCTGGGCGTCGTGCTGCAGAAGCGCTACCCGATGTC
>JAQSVY010000315.1 GCA_029266935.1 Burkholderiales bacterium | reverse complement strand
CGTGGTGAGGAAGATGCTCGAGGCGGTGGCCGGGTCGAAGCCGATGCGCTTGAGCCCGAGCGGCACCAGCGCGCCGGAGAGCCCGCTCGCCACGCACGAGCCGATCATGGCGAGGAACACCACGACCGAGAGCATGATCGGGTGGTCGTTCGCCTGGCTGCTGGCGATGACGTACATGCCGATCGCCGCCGCGAGGCCGACGCCGGCGCCGTTCAGCATCCCAAGCCAGGCCTCCTTCTTGACGAGCGGCTTCTCCGTCCCGGGCTTGAGCTCGCCGAGCGTCATGCCGCGCAGCGTGACCGCGAGCGCCTGGCAGCCGGTGTTGCCCGACTGCCCCGCCAGCACCGGCAGGAAGAGCGCGAGAATGACGAGCCGGTCGATCGTGTCCTGGTAGAAACCGACCACCGCCGCCGCAAGAAACGCGGTGCCGAGGTTGAGCTGCAGCCAGCCATGGCGCATCTTGAAGCTCTGCTTCCAGGGCGTGGCGAGGCGCTCCTCCTCGTTGACGCCGACCATGCTGCCGGCCTGCAGGGTGATCTCGATCGCCTGCGCCTCGAACATCGCCTGGCCGCGCACCAGGCCGATCAACCTGTGGTCGTGGTCGATCACCGGGTACACGGGATAGTGCCGGTCGAGCACCTGCTTCATCGCTTCCTGCAGCGACGTGGACGCGGGGAGCGCGAACACGTCCTTCATCATGATCTCGTCGAGCCGCTTCTCGTGCGAGCTGAGCAGCAGGTCGCGCATCGTCACCACGCCGTACAGGCGCTGCTCCGCGTCGGTGACGTAGATGTAGGTGATGAAGGCGCTCTTGACGAGCTCGCGCAGCCGCTCGATCGTCTGGCCGACGGTCTGGCCGGGTGGGAAGGCCCCGACCACCGGCTCCATCATGCGGCCGACCGCGTGGGGCTCGTAGAAGGCGTTGCGCTGCCACTGGCGCGAGATCTCCTCGGGCGCCGAAGCGAGCACGCGCTCGCGCGCCTCGTCGGGGAGCGCGCCGAGCACGTTCTGCGCGAAGCCGGGGCTCAGCCGCAGCAGCGCGGCGACGATATCGGGTCCGTCGTGGGTGGCGAGCTTGGTGGCCGCTCCGGGCGCGGAGCGGGTCTTGATATCGTCGGCGAGCTCGGCGGCGATGGCATCCACGTTCTTCTCCCTGTGGTCGTTCTTGTACGACGCAGGGAGACAGTGTTCTACAGGCCGACGGATTCGGCAACCAACTTGCGCAGCTCCTTCTGCAGGGAAGTCTTCAGCGTCGCGCAAGCGGCGTCGCCGATGCGGTTGTCGATCTCGTAGGGGTCCTTCTCCAGGTCGTAGAGCTCGTCGACGCCCTCGCGGTGCACCCAGTGGATGAGCTTGGCGCGCTCCGTGCGCACCGCCTTGTAGCACATGCCGACGATCCACGGCCAGGCCGACTCGTTGAAGTACTCGACGAGGAAGGAGTCGCGCCACTTGCGCGCCGTGCCCCTCATGAGAGGCACGAGCGAGCGGCCCTGGATCTGGCTGCCCGGCTTGCCGCCGCCGAGCTGCACCAGCGTCGGCGCGATGTCGAGCGCGAGCACCATGCGCTCGATCTTCGTCCCGGGCGACAGCAGCTTCGGGTAGCGCGCAAAGAACGCGGTGCGGATGCCCTCTTCGTACGGGAAGCGCCGCTCCGCACCCAGGCCGTGCTCGCCAAAGAAGAAGCCGTTGTCGCCCAGAAAGAGGATGAAGGTCTTGTCGAGCTTTCCCGTTTTCTCGAGCTGCTCGAGGATCATCCCCACGCCTTCGTCCACCGACGCCATGGTCGCAGCGCGCAGGCGGATCTCCTCCTGCGTGCCGGTATGCAGGCCGGCGAGAAAAGCCGCGTTGCCGGGCGCCTTGCGCAGCTCGAAGAGCTCCTTCCAGGCCGGCTTTTGCTTGAGCACTTCCTCGAGCGGCAGGACGTTGGGGCGCGCGGGATACTCGCAGCCCTTGTAGAGATCCTTGTGTCGCTCGGGCAGCACGTAGCCCTGCATGGTCGACACGTCGATCGTGCCGTCCTGCTTCTGCTGCACGTCGGGATGCACCGCCTTGTGCGCGAAGAAGAGCGCAAAGGGCTGGCGGCGCTTCCTGCCGACGAACTCGGCGGCGCGCCCGTTCAGCAGGTCGGTGACGTACCCCGGGACTTTCTGCTCGCTTCCATTTTCGTAAAAAACGGGATCGGTGATGGTGCCCTGCCCGCGGAAGCTCACCCAGTGGTCATAGCCCGGGCGCGGCGAGGCGTCGTTGCCCATGTGCCACTTGCCGATGTGCGCGGTCTCGTAGCCCTGGCTCTGCAGCGCGAGGTGGTAGTTCGCGAGGCGATGGCTCATCGCGTCGCGCCCGACGTTATCGATGATGCCGTGGCGGGAGGCGTACTGGCCGGTGAGGATCGAGGCGCGGTTGGGCGAGCAGAGCGGCGTGGTGTGGAACGCGTTGGTGAAGCTCGCGCCCTCGGACGCAAGGCGGTCGATGTGCGGCGTCTTCATGTACGGGTGCCCGGAGGCGCCGGTCTCATCGAAGCGCAGGTCGTCGACGAGGATGACAATCAGATTGGGTTTCAAGAAGCTGACTTTCCTAGGGTTCTTGGTATCTGGCCAGCATCGCCTTGGCATCTGCATAGAGTTGCGCCGCGTCGAAGTCGCCGTGCAGCGACAGGTCG
>JAQSVY010000033.1 GCA_029266935.1 Burkholderiales bacterium | reverse complement strand
CGACGCGCAGGCCGCGCTCGACGCCCTCTCCCGGCTCATCGCCGACAAGTTCGGCGAAGGCGAGTGAGGTGAATTTCGTCCTGCACGGCTACGCCGTGTCGAGCGGCATCACGGTGGGCTACGCGCACCTGGTGTCGACGGCGCGTCTGGAGGTCGCGCACTACGAGATCGAGTCCGACGCGGTTGAGGCCGAGGTCGATCGCTTCGATCGCGCCATGCGCAAGGCGCAGGACGAGCTCGCCGCCCTCAAGGGTCACATCGCCAGCGACGCGCCAGCGGAGCTCGAGGCCTTCCTGGACCTGCACCGCATGATCCTCGACGACTCGGCGCTCGCGCAGGCGCCGCGCGAGCTGATCCGCAAGCGCCGCGCCAACGCCGAGTGGGCGCTGGTACAGCAGATGGAGCGGCTGGTCGAGCGCTTCGAGGAGATCGAGGATCCGTACCTGCGCGAGCGCAAGGCCGACGTGCAGCACGTGGTCGAGCGGGTGCTCAAGGTGCTGATGGGCGCGCAGACGCTCGCCGAGCCCGCCGCCTCCGAGGAGCAGAAGCTCATCGTCGTGGCGCACGACCTCTCCCCCGGGGACATGATCCTCTTCAAACGCCACAACTATGGCGGCTTCGTCACCGACGTCGGCGGGGTCACCTCGCACACCGCGATCGTGGCGAGGAGCCTCGGCATTCCGGCGATCGTCGGCCTGCACCATGCCCGCCAGACCGTGGCCGAGGGCGAGCTCCTCATCGTCGACGGCGTGCAGGGTGTGCTGATCGTCAACCCCGACCCGCTGGTGCTCGCCGAGTACCGCCGGCGCCAGGCCGAGCTCAAGGCCGAGCGCCAGCGCCTGAAGCGCCTGAAGAAGACCCCGGCGGCGACGCTCGATGGCACGCCGGTCGAGCTCTACGCCAACATCGAGCTGCCGCAGGACGCGGCCGGGGCGCTGGAGGCTGGCGCGCAGGGGGTGGGCCTGTTCCGCACCGAGTTCCTCTTCCTCAATCGCCGCGACCTGCCGGGCGAGGAAGAGCAGTTCGAGGCCTACCGCCAGGTGGTCGCCGCCATGAGGGGCCTGCCGGTGGTGCTGCGCACGCTCGACGTGGGCGCCGACAAGGCGATCGAAGGCGACGGCGCCAACGCGCAGAACATCCCGAACCCGGCCATGGGCCTGCGCGCGATCCGCTTCTGCCTCTCCGAGCCGCAGATGTTCCTCACTCAGTTGCGCGCCATCCTGCGCGCCTCGCACCACGGCCCGGTGCGCATCCTGCTGCCGATGCTCGCGCACGCGCACGAGATCGAGCAGACCCTCACGCTCATGCGCCAGGCAAAGCAGCACCTCGACGAGCGCGGCCAGCCCTATGACGCCGGCATCCAGGTCGGCGGCATGATCGAGATCCCGGCCGCGGCGCTGGCGCTGTCGATCTTCATGAAGCGGCTGGACTTCCTGTCGATCGGCACCAACGACCTCATCCAGTACACGCTCGCCATCGACCGCACCGACGATGCGGTGGCGCACCTCTACGATCCGCTGCATCCCGCGGTGCTGACGCTGGTGGCGAACACCATCCAGAGCGCCACGCGCGGCGGCGTGCCGGTGGCGGTATGCGGCGAGATGGCGGGCGACCCGCAGCTCACGCGGCTGCTGCTCGGCCTGGGGCTGCGCAACTTCTCGATGCATCCCTCGCAGCTGCTGCCGATCAAGGAGCGGATCCTGCGCACCAGCCTGGGCGAGGTGCAGACCCTCGCCCAGCGCGTGCTGCGCACCACCGACCCGACGAAGACCCGCGATCTCCTCGCCAAGCTCAACGCATGAGCGGGCCGCTCGAGGGAGTCCGCGTCCTCGACCTCACCACCGTGGTGATGGGCCCCTACGCGACGCAAATCCTCGCCGACCTGGGTGCCGACGTGGTGAAGGTGGAGCCGCCCGAGGGCGACGTGATGCGCTACGCCTGGCCGTTCCGCCACCCGGGCATGGGGCACATCTTCCTTAACGCAAATCGCAACAAGCGCTCCGCGGTTCTCGACCTGAAGTCACCCGGCGGGCGCGAAGCGGCTCTGGCGCTGGCAAGGCGCGCCGACGTGCTTGTCTACAACATCCGCCCGCAGGCGATGGCGCGGCTCAAGCTCTCTTATGAGGAAGTAAAGAGCGCAAACGCGAGAATTATCTATGTCGGCTGCTTCGGCTACAGCCAGCGTGGGCCATACGCGGCCAAGGCGGCGTACGACGATCTGATCCAGGGCGCGGCGGGCATCCCGTGGCTGCTGCAAAAGCAGGGTGCCGCCGAGCCGCGCTACGCGCCGATCATCGTCGCCGACCGCGCTGTAGGCCAGCAGGTCGCCAGCGCGGTAAGCGCGGCCCTTTATTTTCGCGAGAGAAGCGGCAAGGGCCAGCGCGTCGACGTGCCGATGTTCGAGCACCTGCTGCAGATCGTGCTGGGCGAGCACCTGGGCGGCTACACTTTCGATCCGCAGCAGGGAGAGCCGGGCTACGCGCGCATGCTTGCGCCCGATCGCCGACCCTACCAGACGAAGGACGGCTACGTCTGCGCGCTCATCTACAACGACAAGCAGTGGAAGGCCTACTTCGAGGTGTTGGGGAAGCCCGAGATGTTCCGCAATGAAAGGTACTCATCTCAAGAATCGAGGAGCCGCCACTACGCGGAAGCCTATGCGTTCGTGGCTGAGCAGATGAAGACGCGCACCACCGCCGAATGGATCGCGGCGCTCGAGCGCGCCGACATCCCGGTGCAGCGCATGAACAGCCTCGCCGACATCGTCGCCGACCCGCACCTCGCGGCCACCGGCTACTTCCGCAGCGTCGAGCATCCCACGGAGGGGCGCCTGCGCTCGATGGCGGTGCCCTCCGAATGGTCCGAGTCGCCGCCCGCGTACCGCCGCCACGCGCCGCGCCTGGGCGAGCACACGCGCGAGGTGCTGCGGGAAGCGGGATTATCCGAGGAGAAGGTCTCTGCCCTCCTGAGCAGCGGAGCCGCGAAGGAACCTTCGCTATAATCTGCCGCGCGCCGATTTGATGTTCAGCTTGCGGGCGCCTAACAAATACCGCTAAAGAGACATGAACGCTCCTGACACCAATCTCGGCTTCGTCGTGGCGCAAACGGCGCACTTCGACGCGCCGCTGCGCCTGAAGAGCGGGGCCGAAATCCCGGCCTTCGAGCTTGCCTACGAGACCTACGGCGAGCTGAACGCCGCCAAGTCGAATGCCGTGCTCGTCTGCCACGCGCTCAATGCCTCCCACCACGTTGCCGGCCGTTATGAGGATGAAAAGGACAGCGTGGGCTGGTGGGACAACCTCGTCGGTCCCGGCAAGCCGCTCGACACGCGCCGCTTCTTCGTCGTTGGCTCGAATTACCTTGGCAGCTGCTTCGGCTCGACCGGACCGGCGTCGGTGAATCCGGCCAGCGGCAAGCCGTGGGGCGCCGATTTCCCGGTCGTCACCGTCGAGGACTGGGTCGAGGCACAGGCGCGGCTTGCCGACCGCCTGGGCATCGAGCGCTTCGCCGCGGTGATCGGCGGGTCGCTCGGCGCCATGCAAGCGCTGCAGTGGACGCTCTCCTACCCCGAGCGCGTGCGCCACGCGCTGGTGATCGCTGCCGCCGCCAGGCTCTCGCCGCAGAACATCGCCTTCAACGAGGTGGCGCGCCAGGCGATCATGACCGACCCGGACTTCCACGGCGGCCATTACTACGAGAGGGGCGTGGTACCGACGCGCGGCCTGCGCATCGCGCGCATGATCGGCCATATCACCTACCTCTCGGGCGAGGCGATGACGGAGAAGTTCGGGCGGCTCATGCGCCGAGGCGCGCCCGGCTTCGACTTCGACATCGACTTCGAGATCGAGTCCTACCTGCGCTACCAGGGCGACAAATTCTCCACCTACTTCGACGCCAACACCTACCTGCGCATCACCAAGGCGCTCGACTACTTCGACCCGGCGGCGGACTTCGGCGGCGACCTGAGGAGGGCGCTGGCGCGCGCGCAGGCGGCGTTCCTGGTGGTGTCGTTCAAGTCCGACTGGCGCTTCCCGCCGGCACGCTCGCGCGAAATCGTGCGCGCGCTGCTCGACAACCGCCGCATCGTCTCCTACCTCGAGATCGACGCGCCGGGCGGGCACGATGCCTTCCTGCTCGAGGACGAGCGCTATCACTCGGCGCTGCGCTCCTATTTCAGCAACATCGAGTTGTGAGACCCGATCTCGCCGCCATCGTCCATTGGGTGCCGCAGGGGGCGCGGGTGCTCGACCTGGGCTGCGGTGACGGCTCGCTGCTGCGCTCGCTGTGGCAGGAGCGCGAGGCGCCCGGCTACGGCGTCGAGATCGACGACGACAGCGTGCTCGCCTGCGTGGCGAACGACGTCAACGTGCTGCAGGTGGATCTCGAGAGCGGGCTCTCGCTCTTTGCCGACGGCTCCTTCGACTGCGTCATCCTCTCCGAGACGCTGCAGACCATCCACCGCACCGAGTTCCTGATGCGCGAAATGCTGCGTGTCGGGCGCGAGGTGATCGTCAGCTTCCCGAACTTCGGCCACTGGCGCGCGCGCTTGCAGGTGGTGCTCGGCCACATGCCGGTCTCCGAGACGCTGCCCTACGAGTGGTACGAGACGCCCAACGTGCACCACTGCACCGTCGCCGACTTCGAGGACCTGTGCCGGCGCCTGGGCGTGCGCATCCGCGAGCGCCTCGTGCTGCACGAAGGCAAGCCCGTGACGCATCTTCCGAACCTGCTCGGCAGCCTCGCGGTGTACCGGTGTACCGCGCACTGACGCTCATCGGCCTGCTCGCCGGCCGCGCGAGCCTGGATGGGGCGGAGGGCGTGAGCGCGGACTGGTGCACGATCGGTCCCGAGGACGGCGCCCGCGGCCGCGGCGTCGAGCGCCTGGAAGCGTTGTCGCGCGAAGCGGAGAACCTGGAGCGCGAGATCAGCCTCAGGGAGGGCAATTAGAGATGCCGGACGGCCGGGCCAAAGACGCAGAGCAGCAGTTGCATGTCGCCTTGGACAACATGCCGGGAGCGCTGGCGTACACCGACGCCAACCTCAATATCGTCTTCTGCAACGATCGCTTCCGCGAAATGTACGTCGTGCCCGAGGAACTGCTGCAGCCCGGCCGGCCCTATGCCGACTTGCTGCGCCACCTGGCGCAAAACGGCTATTACGGTACCGGGGACGTGGAAGCCCTGGTCGCGCAGCGCCTGGAGAGCCTGCGCAACCCGACCGGCCAGAGCTTCGAGGACCACGCCCCGGACGGTCGCTGGTACCGGATCCTGCGCCGCCGCGTGAGCGGGGGTGGGACGGTCACCGTGATGACCGACATCACCGCGCAGAAGCACGCCGAGAGGCAATTGGCCGCGAAGGAGAACGAGCTGCATGTCGCCTTGGACAACATGCCGGGAGCGCTGGCGTACACCGACGCCAATCTCAATATCGTCTTCTGCAATGATCGCTTTCGCGAAATGTACATCGTGCCCGAGGAACTGCTGCAGCCCGGCCAGCGCTACGCCGATCTGCTGCACTACCTGGCGCAAAACGGCTATTACGGACCGGGGGACGCTGAAGCGTTGGTCTCAAAGCGCCTGGAGAGCCTGCGCAACCCGACCGGTCAGAGCTTCGAGGACCACGCCCCGGACGGGCGCTGGTACCGCATCCTGCGCCGCCGCGTGAGCGGGGGTGGCTCGGTCACCGTGATGACCGATATCACCGCGCAGAAGCACGCCGAGCGCGATCTCATCGAGGCGACACGGCGCACCGAAGAGGCGAACAAGCTGATCACGGAGAAGAACCGGGTCCTGGAAGCCTTGTTCGCGGAGATTCGCGGCAAGAACCGGCAGCTCGAGGAGCAGGCGAAGGAGATTGCCGACTGGAATGCGCGACTCGAGACCCGCGTCACCGAGCAGGTCGGGCAGATCGCGCAGATGTCCAAGCTCACGCGCTTCCTGTCCCCGAAGGTGAGCGACATGATCATGTCGGGGGACGCGGACGACCCGCTGAAGACCCGGCGGCGGGAGATTACGGTTGTCTTCGTCGATCTGCGCGGCTTCACGGGCTTTACCGAGACCGCGGAACCGGAAGAGGTCATGAACGTGCTGCGTGAATACCACGCAGCCCTCGGCCGCGAGATCATGGCGTACGACGGCACCATCGAGCACTTCGCCGGCGATGGCGTGATGATTCTCTTCAACGATCCGGTACCCGTTGCGGACCACGAGTTCCAGGCAATCCGCATGGCGCTCGCCATGCGCGAATCGGTGGGCTTGTTGAGCCGAGCCTGGCGAAAGCGCGGCTACGCGCTTGGCTTCGGCGTCGGGGTTGCCGGGGGTTATGCGACCATCGGAACCATCGGCTTCGAGGGGCGCCTGGATTACGGCGCCATCGGCACCGTCACCAACCTCGCGGCGCGGCTTTGCGGGGAAGCTGGCGACGGGCAGATCCTCATCTCCCCGCGCATCTTCGCCAAGACCGAGATGCACATCGAGGCCGACCCGATCGGCGAGCTTTCGCTAAAGGGCTTCCAACGGCCGGTATTCGCGCACAACGTGCGCGGGCTGCGCCCCCTGGACCCAACCTAGGCCTCCCCGCTTTCCGTGCCGGCTGAGCCTATGGAAAGATCCGCCAGGCCCGAGCGCATCATCAGCCAGAAGACGACGACGCCCGGGAAAGCGACGAGGGTGGTCAGCAGGTAGAAGTTGACGTAGCCCATCGCGTCGATCATCCAGCCCGCGCTCGTGCCGGTGAGCAGGCGCCCGGCGATGCTGGCAAGCGCCGAGAGAAGCGCATACTGGCTCGCGGTGAAGCGCAGGTTGCACAGCGCCGACAGGTAGGCCACCACCGTGACGCCGCCGATGCCGCTAGCGAAGTTCTCGAAGCCGACGGCCGCGGCCATGCCGAGGTTGCTGTGGCCCGCAGCCGCCAGCGCGGCGAAGCTGAAGTTGGAGACCGCCATGAGGATCAGGCTGACCAGAACGGAGCGCTTCATGCCGAAGCGCTCGTACATCACGCCGCCGGCGAAGACGCCGACCAGCAGGGCCGCGAAGCCCACGCCGACGTCGTAAAACGCCACCTCGTCGTTGCTGAAACCCAGGTCCTGGAAGAGCAACCGCAGGCTCAGGTTGGCGAGGGTGTCGCCGATCTTGTGGATAAGGACGAAAAGGAGCACCACCAGCGCGCCCTGGCGCTGCAGGAACTCCAGGAGCGGGCTGAAGTAGGCGACGAGCGCCGCGAAAGCGCCGTGCGGCCTGGCAGGCTCGCGGTGCCGGGCCGGCTCGCCCATCACCACGCCGACCAGCATCGCCGGCAGCGCGAACGCGGCGCAGGCGAAATAGGCCAGGGCCCAGCCGAAACGGGCGCCCAGCACGAGCGCCAGCGCGCCGGCGGCAGCCGCGCCGATGCGCCATCCATATTGCGACATGCCAGATCCGGCGCCGAGCTGGCGCGGCTCGAGCAGTTCGATCCGATAGGCGTCGATGATGATGTCGAAGGTGGCGCCGGCCACGCCCACGGCGATCGCGGCGATCGCCACGACGTACAGAGCCTCGTCCGGGTCGGCGACGCCGAGGAAGGCCACCGCCGCCATCACCAGCACGCCGGTCAGCCACAGCCAGCTGCGCCGCTGGCCGAAGCGGCCGAGGAGCGGCAGCCGGACGCTGTCGACGAGCGGCGCCCAGAGGAACTTGAGGTTGTAGGCGAGGAAGGTGAGCGCGAAAGCGGTCACTGCGCCCTTGGTGATCCCGTGCTGCGCGAGGCGCGTGGTCAGGGTGGCGCCGATCATCGCGAACGCGAAGCCCGACGAGATGCCCAGGAACAAGGCCGCGAGCGGCGCGGCCTCGAGGTAAGGACGGACTCCGCTAGCCCAGCGGGTAGTCATAGTCGATCGTCAAGGGCGCGTGGTCGGAGAACCGCTTCGCCTTATAGATCGACTCCTTGAGCGCGGTGGCCGCGACGCCGGGGGTTGTGATCTGGTAGTCGATGCGCCAGCCGACGTTGTTCGCCCAGGCCTGGCCCCGGTTGGACCACCACGTGTACTGGCCGGGCTTCGGATTGAGACGGCGAAACACGTCCACGAAGCCGAGCTCGTCGAAGACCCGTGTGAGCCAGGCGCGCTCCTCGGGTGTGAAGCCCGGGTTTTTCTGGTTCGAGCGCCAGTTGGTGAGGTCGATCTCCTGGTGGGCGATGTTCCAGTCGCCGCAAAGAATCACCTCGTGGCCGCGTTCCTTGAGCCTCTGCAGGTGAATCAGGAACCGCTTGAGGAAACGCAGCTTGGACGCCTGCCGGTGCGGCCCGGCGGATCCGGAGGGCATGTAGACCGAGATCACCCACAGCTTGCCGAAGCGCGCCTCGACGTAACGCCCCTCAGCGTCGAACTCTCGGCTGGCGAAGCCCCGCTTCACCTCGTCGGGCGCCCTGCGGCTAAAGAGCGCGACGCCGCTGTAGCCCTTCTTCTGCGCGAAGGCGTGGCAGCTCTCGAACGCCTTGAGGCCGTGCAGCTTCGCATCCAGATCGGCTTCCTGGCACTTGATCTCCTGCAGGCAGACGACGTCGGGGCGCTGCGCGGCGAGCCAGCGGAACAGGCCCTTCTTCGCCGCGGATCTTATGCCGTTGACGTTAAGGGTGATGACCCGCAAAGACCCATCTCACCCTGAGGGGAACGAAGAGACGCCGCCATGCGCGGCGGACCATATCGCCGGAGCGTGCAGGAACTTCTCCACCTCGGCGATCTGCGCCGGTGCGAGGTAGGCGCCCTTCTTCACCACCGCCAGCACGTCCCACCAGGTGGCGAGGTGGTGGAGCTTCACACTCAGGTCGGCGAGCGTCTGCTTCGACTCCGGGAAGATGTCATAGTAGAAGTTCACGAACACGTGATCGACGATGGCGCCGGCCTCGCGCAACGCCTTGCAGAAGTTGATCTTCGAGCGGCCGTCCGTGGTGAGATCCTCGACTAGCAGCGTGCGCGCGCCCTCGCGCACGTCGCCCTCGATCTGCGCGTTGCGGCCGAAGCCCTTGGGCTTCTTGCGCACGTATTGCATCGGCAGGCCGAGCCGGTCGGCGATCCAGGCCGCGTAGGGGATGCCGGCCGTCTCGCCGCCCGCCACCACGTCGAACTGCTCGAAGCCCGCGTCGCGCGAAAGAGTGGCCGTGGCGAAGTCCACGAGCTGGGTGCGGATGCGCGGATAGAAGATGAGCTTGCGGCAGTCGATGTACACCGGGCTCGCCCAGCCGGAAGTGAAGATGAAGGGCTTGTCCTGGAAG
>JAQSVY010000314.1 GCA_029266935.1 Burkholderiales bacterium | reverse complement strand
GGCGGTGGTGGCGCTGCTGCCGCTCGCGCTCGCCAACAACTACACCTACGAGATCGCCATCCTCGTCGGGCTGAACGCCATCGTCTGCGTCGGCCTGAATCTCCTCGTCGGCTACGCCGGCCAGATCAGCCTCGGGCACGCCGGGTTCTATGCGCTCGGCGCGTATACGTCCGCGATCCTCGCCGCCCGCTACGGCTGGCCGCCACTCGTGTCTTTTCCAACAGCAATTATGGGCGTTGCTCTCCTCGCCTGGATCGTCGGCAAGCCGGTGCTGCGCCTGAGAGGCCACTACCTGGCGATGGCGACGCTCGGCCTGGGCATCATCGTCGCGGTGGTGCTGGCCACGGAAGACTGGCTCACCGGCGGCCCGGATGGAATGTCGGTCCCCCCGATGCGCCTGGGAAGCTGGGTACTTTCTGGCGAGAGTCTCTGGTACTGGATCGTGGGCGGGATGCTGCTGTTCACCGTGTGGCTGGCGCAGAACCTGATCGACTCGCCGCGCGGGCGCGCCTGGCGCGCGCTGCACGGCTCCGAAGTCGCGGCGGCGGCCATCGGCATCGACGCCGCGCGCCACAAGCTCGCCGCCTTCGTGCTCTCGGCGGCGATCGCCGCGGCCGCCGGCGCGCTCACCGCGCACTATTCGGGCTTCATCACCCCCGCCAAAGCCTCGTTCCTGCACTCGGTGGAGCTGGTGACGATGGTGGTGTTCGGCGGCATGGCCTCGACCCTCGGCGCGGTGGTCGGCGCCGCGGTGCTCACCACGCTGCCGCAGTTCCTCACCGTGTTCAAGGAGTACGAGATGGTGCTCTTCGGCGCCCTGCTCATGCTCACCATGATCTTCATGCCGCAGGGCCTCGTGCCGACGCTGGAGAAAGCGCTTGCTGCTGCGCGCCGAAAACCTGACTAAGCGCTTCGGCGGCGTGCATGCCGTGCAGGCGGTCGACTTCGAGGTCGCCGCGGGCGCGGTGCAGTCGATCATCGGCCCGAACGGCGCCGGCAAGACGACGCTGCTCAACCTGCTCTCGGGCATCTACCGCCCCGACGAGGGGACGATCTGGTTCGACGGATTGACCCTCACCGGCAAGCCGCCGCACCGGTTCGCCGCCGCCGGCATCGGGCGCACCTTCCAGAACCTGCAGATCTTCTTCAACATGAGCGCGCTCGAGAACGTGATGGCCGGCGCCTGGCTGCACGAGGCCTGCGGCCTCGCCGCGGCGGCGCTGCGGCTGCCGCGCCTCGCGCGCGCGGAGCGCGAGGCGCGGCAGATCGCGCGCGAGCTGCTGGAATTCGTCGGCATCGCGCGCTGGTCCGACGCGCCTTCGGCGGGCATGCCCTACGGCGCGCTGAAGCGCCTCGAGATCGCGCGCGCGCTCGCTGCGCGGCCGCGGCTGCTGCTGCTCGACGAGCCCGCTGCCGGCCTCAATCCCACCGAGACGCGCGGCATCGACGTCCTCATCCGCCGCATCGCCGACCGCGGCATAACCGTAGTCCTGGTCGAGCACGACATGAAGCTGGTGATGGGGGTGTCGCAGCGCGTGCTGGTGCTCGACCACGGCCGGCGCCTCGCCGAGGGCGACCCGTCGGCGGTGAGCGCCGATCCGCAGGTCATCGAGGCCTACCTCGGATGCTCGACATAAGGAATCTCGAAGCGCGCTACGGGCGCATCCCCGCGCTCAAGGGCATCGACCTCAGGATCGGGGCGGGTGAGATGGTGGCGCTGGTCGGCGCCAACGGCGCCGGCAAGAGCACGCTGCTGCGCGCGCTTTCCGGGATCCAAGGCTGTTCCGGAGAGATTCGTTTCCAGGGGAAAGACATACAGGCGACGCCGCCGCACGAGCGCGTGGCCCTGGGCATCGTGCACGCGCCCGAGGGCCGGCAGGTCTTCGGCCCGCTGTCGGTCGAGGACAACCTGCGCCTGGGCGCCTACCGACGCGGCCGCGCGCAGTCGGCCCGGTCGCTTGAGCGCGTCTACGCCATGTTCCCGGTGCTCGCCGAGCGTCGCGAGCAGGCGGCAGGGTCTCTTTCCGGCGGCCAGCAGCAAATGCTCGCCATCGGCCGCGCGCTCATGGCGCAGCCGCGCCTCTTGCTGCTCGACGAGCCGAGCATGGGGCTCGCGCCGCGCCTGGTGGCCGAGATCTTCGCCTGCGTACGGGCGCTGCGCGCCGCGGACACGGCGCTGCTCCTGGTCGAGCAGAATGCGCGCGCCGCGCTTGCCATCGCCGACCGTGGCTACGTGCTGGAGACCGGGCGCATCGTCCTCACCGGCACGGGGGCCGGGCTGCTCGCCGACGAGGCGGTGCGCGCCGCCTACCTCGGCCTTTAACCTGGATCAAGTCCCACCCCGCCTTTTCGGAGAAGGATGTGACATGAAATCCACGCTAGCCCCCGGCCTGTCCGCGACCCGCGAGTTCCCCGTCGACCGCGAGCGCACCATCGACTTCATGGGCGAGGACGCGCGCGTCTACGCCACGCCGATGCTGGTGCGCGACATCGAGGTCGCCTGCCGCGACCTGCTGCTCGAGCACTTGGAGCCGGGCGAGGACTCGGTCGGCACGCGGGTCGAGATCGACCACCTCGCCCCCACCCTGCTCGGCATGAAGGCCACGCTGCAGGTCAAGGTGGCGGAGGTGAAAGGCCGCGCCGTGACGCTGGAAGTCGAAGGCCGCGACGA
>JAQSVY010000313.1 GCA_029266935.1 Burkholderiales bacterium | reverse complement strand
TAGTAGTGGCACTTGTCGGTGCAGGCGCCGCACTTGACGCACGAGTCGAGGAACACCTGCAGCGCGCGCGACTGCGACACGAGCTGGCCGAGCTTGGTGACGGCGACCTCCTCCCAGTCCGGCACCAGTTCGCCGGGAAAGCCGAGCGGCTTCTGGTGGTCGGGCTTGGCGACGAAGGGCTTCGAGTGCGCCATCGCGCCTTCGCGCACCGGCGGGATCACCGGATATTCGCCCAGCGGCGGCGTCTCGAACGCGGCCATTCAGACTCCGCTCGCGCGCTTGACGTGCACGATCTTCGCTGACCAGCCGGCCGCATGCCGGCGCTCGCGCGCGTCGTCGACCTGGTTCAGGCTCGGGCTGAAGAACACCCCCGGCGCGTGCAGGAGCTTGCTCACTGGAAACACGATCATCAGCACGGCGACCAGCGTGAGATGCACGAGCAGCGCCGGGTCGGCGGGCAGCTCCTTCCAGTCGAAGGTCATCAGTCCGAGAAAGAAGGCTTTCAGCGCGACGATGTCGGTGTGCGCGACGTACTTCATGGCGAGCCCGCTCGCGGCGATGGCGGCGAGCAGCGCGAGCATCAGGTGATCGGAGGGGCTGCTGATATAGCGCACGCGATCGACGAGAAAGCGCCGCGCCCAGAGCCCGCCGAGGCCGGCGAGCATGGCGAAGCCGGCGTAGATCCCGAAGGGCTGTATGAGCGCCACCCAGCCCCACACCGGCTCAGTGAAGTAGCGCAGGTGCCGCAGCAGCACGAGGAGCAGCGCGACATGGAACATCCAGCCGAAGAGCCACGTCCACTTGCTGGAGCGGAACAGCGCGCGGAACAGCGTCACTTCGAGAAACATGCGCAGCACGACGCCGCGGCGCGTGGTCGGCGCCGGCGGGATCGGGATCTTCAGGGGCTGCGGCGTGCGCGCGTACACCCAGCACTTCCAGGCCACGCCGAGCACGAGGATCGCGGACGCCGCATAGAACAGCAGCGCGTAGCTGACGGTCAGCGCGGAGATGGAAATGGGGTCAGACCCCTTTTCTCAAGTCGTCCCCGCGAAGGCGGGGACCCCGTTTTTCACACGCAGCCGGTCGGCTTGGGCAGTCCCGCGTACTTGCAGGCCTGCTTGGCCGGGCCGTACGGGAACAGCTCGTACAGGTACTTGCTGTTTCCCTTGTCGGCGCCGAGCTTCTTGCCGATGGCCTTGGTCAGCACGCGCACCGCCGGGGCGATCTGGTACTCGTCGTAGTACTCGCGCAGGAAGTTGATCACTTCCCAGTGGTTCTCGCTCAGGTCGCAGCTGTCGAGGCGCGCCATTTCCTTCGCCACGTCCTCGTTCCAGTCGGCGCGGTCGGCGAGATAGCCTTCCTCGTCGGTTTCGATGGTCTTGCCGCTCACTTCGATAGGCATTGTCGTTCTTTCCTCTAGGGTCAAAGCCAGGATTGCACGGCGTTGTGCTCCACCACGAGGTCCACGAACCCCCCGTAGTCCACCAGGCGAACGCCGTCCATCACCCGGTTCTGCATGCCTCGCGCCTCGACGTCGGGCTTGAGCGCATAGATCGATACGGTCTTCAGCGCTTCCTGCACCTGCTCGGCGACGGCCGTGTCCCTGGCCGCCGCGTACACGCCGTCCTCGATCAGCAGCACCGCGGCGCCCTGCCGGGCGAACTTCAGGCAGGTCTCCAGGGCTCGATGCTCGAACGGCGACTTGTTGACGGTATGCAGCATCGTTCTCGTCCTCAGAAGCTCAGGATCACGTCCTGCGCTTCCATGATTTCGGCCATGCGCTGCGCGCTCACCACCTCGACCGGCACCACCAGGTCGGCCGCGCTCAGGCCGCGCGCCTCGAGCGCTTCCTTCTCCACGTAGAGCTTGGTGACGTCGTAGTCCTCCAGGGCGCGGAAGGTCGGCGAGAAGTTCTTCACTTCCAGCCCCTTCGTGTCCTGGCCCTTGGTCAGCTGGAAGACGCCATCGCCGAGGAACGCGAGGCTTACGTCCTGCTCGAATGCCGCGCCGATCAGCACCACCTCGAGCGACTCGAGCCCGTAGATGGAGCCGTAGGGCGCCCTGCGGTTCACGTACAGGAACTTCTTGGCGATCCCGCCGGCGCTTTCCTCAGTCACCGAACACCACCAGCCGGTCGGCCTGGATGCCCGCCTCGATCAGCTGGCCGAGGCCAGAAATCCGAAACCCCGGCGCGAGATTGTGGGCGTCCTTGCCGTTGCGCTTGGCCTCGGCCGCGTCCATCAGCCCGCGGCGCTGCGCGGCGGCGATGCACACCACGAGGTCAAGCTTGTGCTCGGCGGCGAGCTCGCTCCAGCGCTTGACGATGTTGCGGTCGTCCTGCGGCGGCACGGTGAGCCGCGTGCCGTTGTTCACGCCGTCGTGGTAGAAAAATACGCGATAGATCTGGTGCCCCTTCGCCAGCGCCGCTCTTACGAACTGGTAGGCGGTGTCGGAGGCCTCGTGGGTGTAGGGCCCCTCGTTGACCAGGATGCCGAACTTCATAGTCAGAAACGGATGTGGGCCGACGCGTTCAGGCTGTTGCGCGCCCGGTCAGCTCGAAGAACCTCGGCCAGCCGATGCGCTCGACCCAGTCGCCGACGCGCTCCCAGTCGCGCGCATCCTTCTTGTACGTGTACAGGATCTTCTTGACCACCGCGGCGACTTCCGGCCAGCGCGGCGGGTTATTGGGCAGGCCCGCCGCCACGAGCTTCTGGAACATGGGCTTGGAGCGGGCGTTGGAATTCTTCCCGCCCACCCAGATGGCGAGCTTGGAGTGCACCGGGTCATTGATCTGCATCGGCGGGCACGGCGGATAGCAGGCGCCGCAGCAGATGCATTTCTTCTCGTCCACCTCGAGCGAGGGCTTGCCGTTCACGATCGCCGGGCGGATCGCCGCCACCGGACAGCGCGCCACCACCGAGGGACGCTCGCACACGTTCGCCACCAGGTCGTGGTTGATCTTCGGCGGCTTGGTGTGCTGCACGTTGATCGCGATGTCGCCCTGGCCGCCGCAGTTGATCTGGCAGCACGAGGTGGTGATGTGCACGCGGTTGGGCATCTCCTCCTTGATGAACTCCTCGTAGAGCTCG
>JAQSVY010000032.1 GCA_029266935.1 Burkholderiales bacterium | reverse complement strand
CGATCGCCGAAAGCTGGAAGGAGTCCGACGGCGGCAAGACCTACACCTTCAAGATCCGCTCTGGCATCAAGTTCCACGACGGCTCGGATCTGACCTCGAGGGACGTGAAGGCCTCCTACGACAAGATCATTTTCCCGACGCCCGGCGTCGGCTCGACGCGAAAGGGCCAGTATGCAGTAGTGGAGAAGATCGAGGCGCCGGACCCCACGACCGTAGTGTTCCAACTCAAGCAACCCTCCGGCTCGTTCATTGCGTCGCTGCTGTCGCCCTATAACTTCATCTACAAGGCCGACATTCTCGCCAAGGACCCGAACTGGTACGAGAAGAACATCATGGGCAGCGGCCCGTTCACGTTTGTCGAGCACGTCAAGGGCTCGCACGTGGTGGGCAAGAAGAACCCGAATTACTGGGACAAGGGCAAACCCTATCTCGACGGCTTCCGCGCCATCTTCATGCGCGAGTCCGCGGCGCAGGTCGCCGCGGTGCGCGGCGAGCGGGCGCACATCCAATTCCGCGGCTTCACGCCCAAGGACCGCGACAACCTGAAGGCGGCGCTGGGCGACAAGATCACGGTGCAGGAATCACCCTGGGATTGCATCTTGATGGTCGCCATCAACCACGAGAAGAAGCCCTTCGACGATAAGCGGGTGCGCAGGGCGCTGACGCTCGCGCTCGACCGCCACACGGGCTCCAAGGCGCTGTCGCAGATCGCCATCGTCAAGTCGGTCGCCGGCGTGCAGGTGCCCGGAACGCCGTTCGCGACGCCGCCGGAGGAGCTGAACAAGGTCGCCGGCTACTGGACCGATGCCGCGAAGTCGCGCGCCGAGGCGAAGCGGCTCCTCAAGGAGGCGGGCGTTGCCGAGGGCTTCTCGTTCACTTTCAAGAACCGCGGCATCCCGATGCCGTACGAGCCGCTCGGTGTCTGGATGATCGACCAGTGGCGCCAGATCGGCCTCAACGTCAAGCAGGAAGTGATCGAGGCTGCCGCCTACTTCGGCGTCATCCGTAAGGGTGATTTCGAAGCGGCAATGGACTTCCAGTGCGGCTACATCGTCGAGCCGGACCTCGATACGTACAAGTTCCTGTCCAGCGACCGGAACCCGGCGAACTACGGGCGCTACAAGGACCCGGTGCTCGACAAGCTCTACGACCAGCAGAGCGGCGAGACCAACCCGGAGAAGCGCAAGCAGATCGTCCGTCAGTTCGAGAAGCGGCTGCTCGACGAGGAAGCGCACTATCTGATGACGTTGCAGTGGCACCGCATCATTCCGCACTCCGCCAAGCTCAAGGGATGGACGGTGACGCCGAGCCACTACCTCAACAACACGCTCGACACGGTCTGGCTCGAGCAGTGACGAGGCCTCTTCCGGCGGCGCGGCTCTCCGCGCCGCCGGTGTGAGCTCGCAATGGCCTTCTACATTTTCAAGCGGCTGCTCGCCATGATCCCGACGCTGCTCGGGGTCGCGGTGCTCATCTTCGTGCTCCTGCGCGTCGTACCGGGCGACGTCGTGGAAGCGCGCTACCTCACACAGGGCAGCCAGTTCCAGTCGCAGGACCTCATGGACCAGGAGCGCGCCAAGCTCGGCCTCGATCAGCCGCTGTGGAAGCAGTTCACCACGTGGATGTCCGGGCTCGCGCGCCTCGACTTCGGACTGTCCATGTGGACCGGCGCGCCTATCACCGAAGAGATCAAGCTGCGCTTCGCGCTTTCGCTGCAGCTCGCGATCATGGCAAGCCTGCTCGCGCAGCTGCTGGCTATTCCACTCGGCATCCTGGCCGCGGTGAAACAGGACACCTGGGTCGACTACGCGGTACGCGTGTTCTCGATCGCCGGCCTCGCCACGCCCTCGTTCTGGCTGGGCATCATGATGATCCTGTTCATGCTGATCGTCTTCAAGTGGGTGCCGCCGATGGTGTTCACGCCGCTCTGGGTGAATCCCTGGGAGAACCTGGCGCTGCTCATCTGGCCCGCGCTTGCCGTGGGCTATCGCTATTCCGCGGTCGGCACGCGCATGATGCGCTCGGCGATGCTGGAGGTGCTGCGCGAGGATTACATCCGCACCGCGCGCGCGAAGGGCCTGTGGCTGAAGCTCATCCTGTCGCGGCACGCGTTGAAGAACGCCATCCTGCCGGTGCTCACCGTCATGAGCCTGGAGTTCGCCTTCCTGCTCGGCGGCCTCGTGGTAACCGAGCAGGTGTTCAACTTGAACGGGCTCGGGATGCTGTTCGTCGAGGCGATCTCGCACCGCGACTACACGCTCGTGCAGGCGCTGGTCATGCTCGTAGCGACCTTTTTCCTGCTGATCAACTTCTTCGTCGACATCGCGTACGCGTGGATCGATCCGCGCATCCGGTACCGATGAAATGAGGCTTGCGCCATGGCCGCCACTCCGCAAACCCTCGACGAACTGAGCCGCAGCGCGCCGCGGCGCGCCCGCTGGATTTCGGCGATCGTCGACTTCGTCCGCCACCGTCCGCTCGGCGCAGTCGGCGCCGCCCTCATCCTGCTCATGGTGGTGATGGCAGCGACGGCCGGACTGATCGCGCCGTACAACCCGGTCGCGAACGACTACACCGCAATGCTCGCCGGGCCAAGCAGCGAGCACTGGCTCGGCACTGACGCGCACGGCCGCGACGTGCTCACGCGCATCCTCTACGGCTCACGCACCGCGCTGATGGTCGGGCTGGGCGCTTCTCTGCTGGGAGCGACGTTCGGCTCGCTGATCGGGGTGGCGAGCGCTTACTTCGGCGGCCGGGTCGATCTCATCGTGCAGCGCATCATGGACGTCTTCTTCGCGTTTCCGGTGATCATCCTCGCCCTCGCCGTGGTCGCGGTCCTCGGCACCGGTGCAGGCAACGTCATCCTGGCCATCGCGGCACCCATGATCCCGCGCTGCGCGCGGGTGGTGCGCTCGAGCGCGCTCGCGGTTCGCGAGATGCCGTACATCGACGCCGCGCGCGCTTCCGGGTACGGCCACAACCGGATCATCCTGCGCCACATGCTGCCGAACGTGATGGCGCCGATCCTCATCATGGCCACCGCGTTCCTCGGCGAGGCGATCCTGCTCGAGGCCTCGCTCTCGTTCCTTGGCTTGGGCGTGCAGGAACCCACCGCCGCATGGGGCCTGATGCTGCGCGGCGCGGCGGTCGAGTTCGCCGAGACGGCGCCGTGGATGGCGATCTTCCCGGGTCTCGCGATCAGCATGGCGGTGTTCGGCTTCAACCTCTTCGGCGATTCGCTGCGCGACGCGCTCGATCCGCGCCTACGCACGCAGTAGCCCTAGATCGCGCCGGCGGCGCGCAGCTTCTCGATCTCGCCCGGCGTGCAGCCGAGCAGGCCCTGCAGGACATCCTCGGTGTGCTGCCCGAGCAGCGGCGGCGGCACGGTGTGCTGCACCGGCGTGGCGGAAAAGCGCATCGGGCATCGCACCAGAGACACGCGGCCGGCGAGCGGATGCGGCAGCTCGAACTTCAGGCCGCGGGCGACGGCCTGGGGCTCCCGGAACACCTCTTCCAGCGTGTTGATCGGCCCGTTCGGCACGCCGGCGGCCTCGAGGGCCTCGACCCATTCGCGCGTCGTGCGGCCTTCGATGAGCGGGCCGATGATCGCGTCCAGCGCCGCGCGGTTCTCGACGCGCTTGCCGTTGGTGGCAAAGCGCGCATCTTTCACCAGCTCCCGGCAGCCGGCGACCGTGCAGAACTTGCCGAACAGGTTGTCGTTGCCGCAGGCGAGGATCACCGCCCCGTCGGCAGTGCGGTAAGCCCCATAGGGCACGATATTGGGATGGGCGTTGCCCAGTCGCTTGGGCGACACCCCCGTGGCGAGATAGTTGGCGGCCTGGTTTGCCAGCACCGCGACCTGGGTATCGAAGAGCGCCAGGTCGAGGTGCTGGCCCTTGCCGCCCTGCGAGCGGTGCACCAGCGCGGCGCAGATCGCGATGGTGGCGTACATGCCGGTCATGATGTCGGCGATCGGCATGCCGGCCTTCTGCGGCCCGCCGCCGGGCAGGTCGTCGCGCTCGCCGGTGATGCTCATCATGCCGGCCATGCCTTGGATCATGAAGTCGTAGCCCGGGCGGTCTCTGTAGGGACCGGAGTGGCCGAACCCGGTCACCGAGCAGTAGATGAGACCCGGATTCAGCGTGGCGAGCGCCTCGTAGCCCAGACCATAGCGCGCGAGGTCGCCGAACTTGTAGTTTTCCAGCAAGACGTCGCTCTTGGCGGCGAGCTCGCGCACGATGCGCTGCCCTTCCGGCTTGGACAGGTCCACCGTGATGGACTTCTTGCCGCGGTTTGCGCAGGCAAAGTACGCCGACTCGCTGGTGTCCTTGCCGGCAGCATCCTTCAGCCACGGCGGCCCGAAAGCGCGCGAATCGTCGCCCTTGTCCGGGCGCTCGACCTTGATGACTTCGGCGCCGAGGTCGGCGAGGTTCTGGCCGGTCCACGGGCCCGCGAGCACGCGAGTGAGATCGAGGACGCGGATCCCGGAAAGGGGGCCGGAGCTCATTTCAGAAGATGATAGACGAGCTCCTCGAACCCCGCGCCGGAGGTTCGCTGCGTCACGTACTTCGGCGCCGCGGCGAGCTGAGCCGCAAAGCGCCGCACGTTCGCGACGCCCACCGACTTCTCGAAGAAACCGAACATCGGCGCATCGTTGGGCGAATCGCCGACGAACACCGCCTCGCGGTTGGCCGCGTCCAGATCCTGGCCGAAGCGCTCGGCGAAGAGCCGGCGCGTCATCGCCAACTTGTCGTAAGCGCCGAACCAGCCGTTGACGTGGATCGAGCTGACGCGCGCGGTGAGCCCAGCCTCGCGCATGAGCGCCGCGACGCGCTCGGCGGCCTCGAGGGGCAGCGGCGGCACGTCCTCGCAGTAATCGATGGCGAGATCGGTCTCGCGGTAGGGCTGGTCGGAAGCGATGGCGCACCCCGGTACGGCGGCAAGGATCGCCTTCGCGATCGCCTCGAGCTGGGCGCGCTTGGCTGCCCGCACCAAGGCGTCGTCCTGGAAGCGCTTCTCCAGCCTGCCCTGGGCAAAGGCGAAATAGAAAGCGCCGTTCTCGCCGACGACCGCGTCGACGGGCCACATGCGCGCAATGTGGTCGCACCAGCCGGCGGGCCGGCCGGTCACCGCGACGACCCGCTTGCCGGCGTGCTTCAGGCGCTCGAGCGCGGCGTACGCCCCGGCAGTGAGCCTGCCCCGTGTGGTGAGCGTGTCGTCGATGTCGAAGAGCAGCGCGGCGGCGCGGCGCGCCTCGAGCTCGGCGAGCGGCCTCATCCGCCCATTACCTGCGCCACGCGGCTGCGTTCCGCGTCGTTCATGTGCAGGCCGCACTTGGTTCGGCGCCAGAGCACATCCTCGGCGCTGCGCGCCCATTCGCGCTCGACGAAGTAGCGCACTTCGCGCTCGGTGAGGCCGGCGCCGTAATGCTCGCCGAGGTTGCCGTCGCTCACGACGTCCACGGCGAGCGCGCCATGACGGCGGAAGATTGCCCGCAGCCAGGGCTGCGGCAACCCGGGGTAGCGCTCGAAGAACGCGGCTTGTGCGGCTGACCGGCTCGCAAAGTCGCTGCCGGGAAGCGGCGAGCGGTCGGTCCACGCGCCGCTCATGGCGGGAAAATGCGGCGCGAGCTTCTGCAGCGCCTGCTCGGCGAGCCGGCGGTATGTCGTGATCTTGCCGCCGAACACCGACAGCACCGGCGCGATACCCGGCTCAGCGTCCAGGCGCAATGCGTAGTCGCGCGTGACGTCTGAGGGGTCGGCCGAGCCGTCGTCGTACAGGGGCCGCACCCCCGCGTAGCGCCACACCACCTGCTGCGGCGTGAGCGCCCGCGCGAGATAGCGGCTGGCTGCCCGGCAAAGGTAGTCGACTTCCTCCTCGCTCGCATGCGCGTCGACCCGGTCGGCCTTCAGCGCGACGTCCGTCGTCCCCACGAGGGTGAAGCGCTCTTCGTAGGGGATCATGAACACCGCGCGCCGGTCGTCGTTCTGCAGGATGAAGGCGTGCTCGCCTTCGTAAAGCCGTGGCACGACGATGTGGCTGCCGCGCACGAGGCGCACGGCATCTGTGCTCGGCTGGCCGAGGCGCTCGTTCAGGACCTGCTTGACCCATGGTCCGGCCGCGTTCACCAGGGCGCCCGCGCGCAGCTCCTCCCCCGAGGAGAGCCGGACGTACCAACCCCCGGGCTCACGCCGTGCCGCCACACACTCGGTGCGGACCAGGACGCGCGCGCCGCGCGCCGCCGCATCGTGGGCATTAGCGATCACCAGGCGCGCATCGTCCACCCGGCAGTCGGAGTACGCGAAGCCGTGCTTCAGCGTCGTGGCAAGCCCCGAGGCGTACGGCGGCACGTCCAGTCGCACCGACCGCGATCCAGGTAGCAGCGAGCGGCGCGCCAGGTGATCGTAGAGGAAGAGCCCCGCGCGGATCATCAAGCGCGGCCGCAGCTCCGGCACGTGCGGCACGACGAAGGAGAGCGGCCAGGTGAGGTGGCCCGCGACCCGTAGCAGGATTTCGCGTTCCGCCAGCGCCTCGGCGACCAGGCGGAACTCGTAGAGCTCGAGATAGCGCAGGCCGCCATGAATGAGTTTCGAGGAGGCCGAGGAGGTGGCGTTGGCGAGGTCGTCGCGCTCGACCAGCACCACCGAGAGGCCGCGCCCGGCAGCGTCGCGCGCGATGCCCGCGCCGTTGATGCCACCGCCGATCACCAGCAGGTCGCAGCTCATTTCCACGCCAGGGGAAAGCGTACCCTGATCGCCACGCCGTCGCCCGAGGCGAGGTTTGCCGCCTGGACGCTGCCGCCGTGGAACTCGGCGATGAGCCGAGCCACGTAGAGTCCCAGCCCGAGGTGCGGAGCGCCGGCGCCGCGGCCTTCGCGCACCGAGATCATCGATTCGAACAGTCCGGTGCGCATCTCGGCGGGCAGGAGCGGGCCTCGGTTGGACACGACCAGCACGGCCGCGCCTGCCACCTCCTCCAAGGTCACGCGGACCGGAGCATCCGGGCGCGAGAAATCCACCGCGTTCTCGGCTAGCTTGTCGAGGAGCTGGGCGGCGAGGTCGGGGGAGCCCTCAACCTCCATGCGCCGCGCCGGCAGCTCGAGCTCGAACGAGGTACGCGGATACGCGGCGCGAAACCCTTCGACGCAGCCGCGCACCACCTCGCGCAGGTCGTAGCGGCTGCGCTCCACGTCCGATAGGCTCTGCTCAAGGCGCGAAGCCTCCATCATCCGTTGGAGGATGCGGTGCAGGCGCGCCAGCCCCTCCTCGGCGCGCTCGATATACCGGCGGGCGTCGCCGTCGCCGGACGCGAGCTTGAGGTTCTCGAGCGAGGAGCGGACCACCGCCATCGGCGTGCGCAGCTCGTGCGAGAGCCGCCCAGCCATGCTTTGGAGGTAGGCATGGTGCTGCGCCAGCCGCTCAAGTACCGCGGAGAAGCTGCGCGACAGGTCGCCGATCTCGTCGGACGCCTCCGAGCCGGCGGCAAGGCGCGTGAGGCGGCCGCGCGCGTCGATGGCCGACTCCGCCTCGTCGCGCAGACGGCGGATGCGCATCGACAGGCGCGTGGCGAACGCGATCAGGAGCAGCGCCGCTCCGGCGAAGGCCGCGAGGGTCAGCAGCAGCAGCCGCTCCATCGCCTCGTTTTTCATCGAAACGATCGGATTGGTGGTTTCCTCGGCGACCACGGCGCCCACCACTTCGTCCCCGCTCCAGATCGGATGCGCCGCCGACATCACCACGGCGCGGCCGTCGAGCGTGCGGCGGGTGCGCGTCGCCGGCGTGCCCTGCAGCGCCGCAGCGATGTCGCGCCCGCTGCCGAGCAGGTTCTCGGGGTGCGCTTCGGCGAAATCCTCGGTCGGCCGGCGGATCAGCCAGCCGGCGACGGGATGCCACCAGCGCGGCTCGACGCCTTCCGCGGCACGCTTGAGCTCGCCCGCGAGCGCGACCACCTGGCCGCCGCGGCTCACCACCCAGATGCGCGACGAGGCGCGCTGCACGCCGAGCAGGATCGACGCGACCTCTTCCTCCCTGGAGGAGACCGAAAGGAGCTGCGGTCGCTCGTGCAACGCCGTCGCCACGGCGCGCGCGGTGGCCAGAAGCGTCTGCTCCTGCCCTTGGAGCAGGAAGCGCTCCACCTCGTTCACGTACAGGGTCCCGGCCCAGGGCAGCGCGAGCAGGACCAGCGTCAGCAGCGCGAGCTTGGGCCGAAGACTGAAGCGCCAGCGCTTCACGGATGACTAAAACGCTTCAGGACTTCCACCGATAGCCGATGCCGTAGACGGTGTCGATCGCTTCGAAGCGCGGATCGGCGGCGAGGAATTTCCGACGCATGCGCTTGACGTGCGAGGTGATGGTGCCGTCGTCGACCACGAGCTGCGCCTCGCGCATGAGCTGCTCGCGGCTCTTGACGTGCCCCGGGTGCTTGGCGAGGGCGTGCACCATCCAGAACTCCGTCAGCGTGAGCGGCACGCTCTGCCCGCGCCAGCGCACGCTGAAGCGCTTTACGTCGAGCTCGAGCGGCCCGCGCTCGAGCCGCTCCTCGACGGCGTGCGGCTCGGCGGCAAGCTCGGCGCGGCGGAAGAGCGCCGCGATGCGTGCCAGCAGGTGCGGCAGGCTCACCTCTTTGGTCAGGTAGTCGTCCGCACCCAGCCTCAGCCCCGCTACCACGTCGAAGTCGCTGTCGCGCGCCGTGAGGAAGATGATCGGCAGCGCCGCCGAGAGCGCACGCAGGTCGCGGCACAGGGCGAAGCCGCCGTCCACGTCCGCGCCCAGACCGATGTCGATCAGCGCGAGATCGGGCAGCCGTGTGCGCAGGGCGCCCAGCGCCTCGCCGCGCCCGGCGTAGGCTGCCACCTCGAAGCCGTGCTTGCGCAGGGCCTCGGCATAGTTGGCGCGGATGGCAGGGTCGTCTTCGACGATGGCGATGCGGCGGGACATCGCGGCCGACTATAGCCGAACGCGCAATCTCGCGGCGGCGGCGTCAGCACTTTGCCAGAATTGATCGGCGTTGTGCCCTCGCCATGTCGGGGCGCGTACCGCGCCAAGGCGCTCAATCCCGCTTCAGCCGAATCGAAGGGAGGTCTGGAATGAGCGAAATGATCCGTTTTATCGCGCTTGCCACCGCGCTAGGCCTTGCCGCGGGGATGCTGCTCGGGGGCGTGGCGCTGCTGCTCGCCGCGCCTGCGCATGCGCAGGCGCCCGCGCCGCGGCCGGCGGTCGAGCTCGAATGCGTGCCGGTGCTACGGATGCCGTCGCCGCTGTCGCGGCTCGAGGTATGAAGCCCGCGCGCGAGGAAGCGCTCGGGGTAGAGTGCGCCTGGAGGCCACCGGTGGAACTGGCGCCGCCGCCCCCGA
>JAQSVY010000312.1 GCA_029266935.1 Burkholderiales bacterium | reverse complement strand
GTCGCCGAGGTCCTCCTCGATGCGCAGCAGCTGGTTGTACTTCGCCACGCGGTCGGAGCGCGACAGCGACCCGGTCTTGATCTGCAGCGCGTTGGTCCCCACCGCGATGTCGGCGATGGTGGTGTCCTCGGTCTCGCCCGAACGGTGCGAGATCACCGTGCCGTAGCCCGAGCGCTTGGCGAGCTCGATCGCGGCGAAGGTCTCGGTAAGCGTGCCGATCTGGTTCACCTTGATCAGGATCGCGTTGGCCGCGCCCTGGCGCACGCCCTCGCGCAGAATCTTGGGATTGGTGACGAAGAGATCGTCGCCGACCAGCTGAATCTTCTTCCCCAGCCGCGCCGTGAGCGCCTTCCAGCCGTCCCAGTCGCCTTCGGCCATGCCATCCTCGATCGACACGATCGGGTAGCGCGAGGCGAGCTCCGCCAGGTAGTCGATCAGCTGGGCGGAGCCAAGCTTCTTGTTTTCCAGGGTGTAGGAACCATCCTGGAAGAACTCCGAGGCGGCGCAGTCGAGCGCGAGCACCACGTCCTGCCCGGCGTTGTAGCCGGCCTTGCCGATCGCTTCCAGCACCAGCTCGATCGCCGCGGCGTGGCTCGGCAGGTTCGGCGCGAAGCCGCCTTCGTCGCCAACGGCTGTTGAAAGATTCTTGTTTTCCAGAATTATTTTTAGAGACTGAAAGACTTCGGCGCCGCAGCGCAAAGCCTCGCGGAAGCTCTGCTGCCCGACCGGGACGACCATCAGCTCCTGGAAGTCCAGGTTGTTGTTGGCGTGCACGCCGCCATTGACCACGTTTGACCACGTTCATCATCGGCACCGGCATGCGCATCGCGCCCGAGCCGCCGAAGTAGCGGTACAGCGGCAGCCCCGACTCCTCGGCGGCCGCCTTGGCGGCGGCCATGGAGACGGCGAGGATGGCGTTGGCGCCCAGGCGCGACTTGTTCTCGGTGCCGTCGAGCTCGATCAGTGTCCTGTCGACGAACACCTGCTCGGCGGCGTCGAGGCCGACGATTGCTTCCGAGATCTCGGTGTTCACGAATTCGACCGCCTTCAGTACCCCCTTGGCGCCGTAGCGGCTGCGATCGCCGTCGCGCAGCTCGACCGCCTCGCGGCTGCCGGTCGAGGCCCCCGCGGGCACGGCGGCGCGGCCCATCACGCCCGACTCGAGCAGGACGTCGGCCTCGACCGTGGGATTGCCGCGCGAATCGAGGATCTCGCGCGCGACGACGTCGACGATGGAGCTCATGCCGTTCTCACCTTTTGTTCCGCAAATCCGCTCTTCTTCACCGCTCGATCGAGGGCGACCAGCGTCTCGAGGAGCTCCGCCATCATGCCGAGCGGCCAGGCGTTCGGCCCGTCGGAGAGCGCCTTCGCCGGGTTGGGATGCGTCTCCATGAACAGCCCCGCGATGCCGCTCGCCACCGCGGCGCGCGCGAGCACCGGGATGAACTCGCGCTGGCCGCCGGAAGCGGTGCCCTGCCCGCCGGGCAGCTGCACCGAATGCGTGGCGTCAAAAACGACGGGGCAGCCCGTGTCGCGCATGATCGCGAGCGAGCGCATGTCGGAGACGAGGTTGTTGTAGCCGAAGGAGAAGCCGCGCTCGCAGACGAGGATGTTGTCCCTTCCGGAGGCTTCCTTCGCCTTCTCCACCACGTTCCTCATCTCCTGTGGCGAGAGAAACTGGCCCTTCTTGATGTTGACCGGCCTGCCCGCGGAGGCCGCGGCGTGGATGAAATCGGTCTGGCGGCACAGGAACGCCGGCGTCTGCAGCACGTCGACCACCGCCGCGACCGGCTTCACTTCGTCCTCATCGTGCACGTCGGTGAGGATCGGCACGCCGATTTCTTTCCTGACATAGGCAAGAATTTCCAATCCCTTGTCCATGCCCAGGCCGCGGAATGACTTTCCCGAGCTGCGGTTCGCCTTGTCGTAGGAGGACTTGAAGATGAAGGGAACGCCGAGCCTGCCGGTGATCTCCTTGAGCCGCCCGGCCGTCTCGGCCTGCAGCTCGCGCGATTCCACGACGCAGGGGCCCGCAATGAGGAACAGCGGCTGGTCGAGGCCGGCTTCGAACCCGCAAAGCTTCACGCGGCGACGGCCCGAAGCTTCGAGCCGGCGCGGTGCTTGAGCGCCGCGGCGACGAATGCCTTGAACAGCGGATGCCCGTCGCGCGGGGTCGAGGTGAACTCCGGGTGGAACTGCACGCCGACGAAGAACGGGTGCGCGGGCAGCTCCATGATCTCCGGCAGCTTCTCGCTCGGCGTGCGCGCCGAGACCTTGTAGCCCTTCGCCTCGAGCTGCGGCACGTAGACGTTGTTCACCTCGTAGCGGTGCCGGTGCCTTTCATTCACTTCCGGGCCATAGATCGAGAAGGCCAACGAGTCCTTCTCCACGGGGCACTTCTGCGCGCCCAGGCGCATGGTGCCACCGAGGTCCGACTTCTCCGTGCGCTGCTCGATGCGGCCGGTGCGGTCCAGCCACTCGGTGATGAGCGCCACTACCGGATGCGGCGTGTCGCGGTCGAACTCGGTGCTGTTGGCGCCGGCGAGGCCGACCACGTTGCGCGCGAACTCGATGGTCGCGAGCTGCATCCCGAGGCAGATGCCGAGGTACGGCACACCGTTCTCGCGGGCGTGGCGGATGGCGCGCATCTTCCCCTCGGTGCCCCGCTGGCCGAAGCCGCCGGGCACGAGGATCGCGTCCATCTTCTCCAGCACCGTGATGCCCGTCTTCTCGATCTCTTCGGAGTCGAGGTAGTGGATGTTGACCCTCGCGCCAGTGTGGATGCCGGCGTGGCGCAGCGCCTCGTTGAGCGACTTGTAGGAGTCCTGCAGGTCGACGTACTTGCCGACGAAGGCGATGTCGACCTCGTGCTTGGGGTTCTCCTGAGCGTGCACCAGGTTGCGCCAGGCCGACAGGTCGGCGGCGCGCGCCAGGATCTTCAGCTTGTGGCACACGATCTCGTCGAGCATCTGCTCGTGCAGCATCATGGGGATCTTGTAGATGGAGTCGACGTCCCAGGCGGAGATCACCGCCTCTTTCTGCACGTTGCAGAAGAGCGCGATCTTCCGCCTTTCGTCCTCGGGCAGCGGCTGCAGCGTGCGGCAAAGCAGCGAGTCTGGCTGGATGCCGATCTCGCGCAGCTCCTTCACCGAATGCTGCGTCGGCTTGGTCTTGATCTCGCCCGCCGAGGCGATATAGGGCACCAGCGTCAGGTGGATGTAGCACACGTTGTCGCGGCCCATCTCCAGGCCCATCTGCCGGATCGCCTCCAGGAAGGGCAGCGACTCGATGTCGCCCACCGTGCCGCCGCACCGTGCCGCCGAGGTAGTCGCCGCGGCGCTCCTTCTTGATCACCGACTCGTAGATCTGGCCGGTGGTGAAGTTGTTGGCGCGGCGCATCTTCGAGCTCTGGAAGCGCTCGTAGTGGCCGAGGTCGAGGTCCGTTTCCGCGCCGTCCTCGGTGACGAACACCTCGCCGTGCTGGAACGGGCTCATCGTCCCGGGATCGACGTTGATGTAGGGGTCCAGCTTGATGTTGGTGACGCGGATGTTGCGCGACTCGAGGATCGCGGCGAGGGAAGCGGCGGCGATGCCTTTCCCAAGGGAGGAAACTACACCGCCTGTTACGAATACATACTTTGCCATTGACCCAGCGCGTGTAGGGATGGAGAAGTTTACCGGAATTCCTATAATCCCGCGCGATGCGCGACAACGCAGTCAAGAAGAGCCTCGCCGCGGGCGGCCGGGCGCTCGGCTCGATGGTATTCGAGTTCTTCACGCCCGGCATGCCGCGCCTCCTCGCCAACGCCGGCGCCGAGTTCGCCCT
>JAQSVY010000031.1 GCA_029266935.1 Burkholderiales bacterium | reverse complement strand
TTGGTCGGCGAAGGAAAGACGCTGCCGAAGGCAACATAGTCGGCGCCGCCGGCGACAGCGGCGCGCGCGAGCTCGATGCGGTCATAGCAGGAGGCGCCGAGGATCTTGCCGGCGAGACGCTCGCGCGCCGCGCGCAGATTGGCGTCGTCTTTGCCGAGGTGCGCCCCGTTCGCGCCCACCGCGAGCGCGATCTCGATGTCGTCGTTGACGATGAAGGGAACGCCGTAGCCGTGCGCGAGCGCGGCAAGGCGATGTGCCTGCGCGAGGCGCTTGTCTCTCGCGAGCAGCTTGTTGCGGTACTGCAGCGCCACGGCGCCGCCGGCGAGCGCTTGCTCGACCTTGCGGGAGAGCAACCCGGTGTCCGCCAGGTCCGGCGTGATGGCGTAGAGGCCGCGCAGCTTCAATGGCGAAGGAACCGCTGCGGGATGGCTTGGCCGTGGCCGGGACGGAAGGCCGCGGCGAGGGTCTGCCAAGTGTAGGCCTGCGCCTCGCGCACCGCGTCGGCCGGCGCGTGCCCGCTGGCAAGCGAAGCCGCGACGGCCGATGCGAGCGTGCAGCCGGAGCCGTGGTACCCGCCCGGCAGTCGCTGCCAGTGGTCTTCGCGCACCACGCCGCGCGCGTCGTACAAGGTATTCACGACCTGCGCGCCCGCCTCGTGCGTGCCGGTGACGAGCACGAAGTCGCAGCCGCGCTCGAGCAGTCGCTGCGGGCCGCCGAGACGGCGCGCCTCGAGACTATTGGGCGTGACCACGGTTGATTGCGGCACGATCGCCTCGAGCAGGGCGTCGATCGCCGCGGCGTCCGCGAGCTCGTCGCCGCGCCCGGAAGCGAGCACCGGGTCGAGCACCAGCGGCACCTGCGGGTGGCCCGAAATGATCTCGGCGATGGCGCGCACGTTCTCGGCCGAGCCGAGCACGCCCAACTTGAACGCGTCGACGGCGATGTCGTCGAGCAGGCGGCGCGCCTGCTCGGCGACCGAGGCCGCGTCGATCTCGCGCAGGCGCCACACGCCGCGCGTGTCCTGCACGGTGAACGCGGTGAGCACCGAGAGCGGATGGCAGCCGAGCGCAGCGATGGTCAGCACGTCGGCCTGCAGACCAGCACCGCCGGTGGGATCGGAGGCTGCGAAGGTGAGCACGAGCGGAGGCGCGGACGACATAGGTTAAACTCCGTGGCCATTCTACTTCCCGCGCCAGATGACGACCGAGAACCAAGTTCAGTACAAGACCTGGATGTGCCTCATTTGTGGCTTCGTCTATGACGAAGCCGCCGGGCTGCCCGACGAGGGCATCGCGCCCGGAACGCGCTGGGAAGACGTGCCGATGAACTGGACCTGCCCGGAATGCGGCGCCCGCAAGGAAGACTTCGAGATGGTGGAGATCTAAACTTTCGCGGTTGGCGGCGCTCTAACCCGCTCATGCAGTAAAATTCAGGGTGGCCGCATGTCCTCGCGCATTTCATCGTCGACCAATCTGACGCATCATTTCTTGATCGCCATGCCCAACATGGCCGATCCGCACTTCGCGAGGACGCTCACTTACATCTGCGAGCACAACGACCAGGGCGCGCTCGGCCTGGTCGTGAATCGCCCCATCGACATGACCTTGCAGGCGCTGTTCGAGCGCCTCTCGCTCACGCTGCGCGACGCCGACCTCGCCGACGCGCCGATCTACTTCGGCGGCCCGGTGCAGACCGACCGCGGCTTCGTGCTGCACGCGCCCGCGGGCAACTGGCAATCGACGCTGCGCGTGGGCGACGCGATCGGCCTCACCACCTCCAAGGACATCCTCGAGGCGGTCGGGCGCGGCGAGGGGCCGCGGCGCATGCTGGTGACGCTGGGCTACGCCGGCTGGTCGCCCGGGCAGCTCGAGCACGAGCTTTCCCAGAACGCCTGGCTCACAGTGAAGGCGGCCGACGGCATCATCTTCGAGACGCCGGCGGAAGAGCGGCTGCCGGCGGCGATGGAGCTCCTCGGCGTCGACTTCGCGCGGCTGCAGGACGAAGCGGGACATGCCTGATCGGGCCGCGCGCACGATCCTCGCGTTCGACTTCGGTTTAAAGCGTATTGGCGTGGCAGTCGGCGAGCGGGAGCTCGGCACGGCGCATCCGCTGCGCGCGATTCAGCGCTTTGATCAGATTCCTGCTCTGATTGAAGAATGGACGCCGGCCGCGCTCGTGGTGGGGCGACCGACGTCGGCGCAGGGCGAGTCGCACGACATGACGCGGCGCGCGGAAGATTTCGCACGGCGCCTGGAGCGCCGGTTCAAGCTGCCGGTGGCGCGCGTCGACGAGCGCTACACCTCGGTGGAGGCCGAAAGCCGGCTGCGCGGCGCGAAGAGGAAGCCGGTGGACTCGGTCGCCGCGCAGCTTCTCCTGGAGCAGTACTTCCATGAAGCTGCCTGACGCCGAGAAGCTCTGCGAGCAGCTCGCTGCGGAGCTGCGGCCGCGCATCGGGCCGAAGAGCGCCATGATCGGGCTCTACACCGGCGGCGCATGGCTCGCCGAGCGCCTGCACAAGATGCTGGACATCGAAAGCGCTCTGGGGCTGATGGACATCGCGTTCTACCGCGACGACTACCACGCGCAGGGCCTGCACCACGACCCGAAGCGCACCAAGATACCCTTCGACGTCAACGGCCGCGACCTGCTGCTGGTCGATGACGTGCTCTATACCGGGCGCACGGTGCGCGCGGCGATGAACGAGCTCTTCGACTACGGCCGCCCGGCCAGCGTCTCGCTCGTGGTGCTCGCCGACCGCGGCGGCCGCGAGCTGCCGATCTGCGCGCAGCACTGCGGCGCGCGCCTCGAGGTGCCGCAGGGCATGCGACTGCGCCTCACGCGCGCCGACGACGGCCATCTCGCCCTCGCGCTGGAGCCCAGGCGTGCAGCATAGCCCGCAGCTGAACGCGAACGGGGAGCTGCAGCACCTGCTTTCCATCGAGGGGCTACCCCGCGAGGTGGTGCTGCAGATCCTCGACACCGCAGAATCCTTCGCCGGCGTCACCGAACGCGAGGTGAAGAAGGTGCCGCTGCTGCGCGGCAAGAGCGTCTTCAACCTGTTCTTCGAGCCCTCAACGCGCACCCGCACCACCTTCGAGATCGCCGCGAAGCGCCTCTCCGCCGACGTCATCAACCTCAACATCGCGGTGTCCTCGCAGTCTAAGGGCGAATCGCTGCTCGACACGGTGGCCAACCTCTCGGCGATGCAGGCCGATATCTTCATCGTGCGTCACGCCTCCTCGGGCGCGCCGTTCCTCATCGCCCGCCACGTCAAGCCGCATGAGCACGTGATCAACGCCGGCGACGGGCGTCACGCGCATCCGACGCAGGGGCTGCTCGATCTCTTCACCATCCGCCACTACAAGAAGGATTTCACGCGGCTCACCGTCGCCGTGATCGGCGATGTGCTGCATTCGCGCGTCGCGCGCTCGCTGATCCACGGCCTGACCACGCTCGGCGCGCCGGAGGTGCGGGTGATCGCCCCGCAGACGCTGTTGCCAAGCGGCGTCGAGGCGCTCGGCGTGCGCGTGTTCCACGACATGCGCGCGGGCCTCAAGGACTGCGACGTGGTGGTGATGCTGCGCCTGCAGAACGAGCGCATGGGCGGTGCGCTGCTGCCTTCGGCGCAGGAGTACTTCAAGAGCTACGGCCTCAGCGCGGAGAAGCTGCGCCTCGCTAGGCCCGACGCGATCGTCATGCACCCCGGGCCGATGAACCGCGGCGTCGAGATCGATTCCACCGTCGCCGACGGGCCGCACTCGGTGATCCTGCCCCAGGTCACCTTCGGTATCGCGGTGCGCATGGCTGTCATGAGCATCGTCGCGGGGAACTGAGCATGCGCCTGCACATCAAGAACGGCAGGCTGGTCGATCCGGCGACGGGCAAGGACGGCCCTGGCGACCTGTACGTCGACGAAGGCAAGATCGTCGAGAGGCTGAAGTCCCCGGAAAGGACCATCGACGCGAAGGGCCTGGTCGTCTCGCCAGGCTTCATCGACCTCTCGGCGCGGCTGCGCGAGCCCGGCTACGAGTACAAGGCGACGCTCGAATCGGAGATGGATGCGGCAGTCGCCGGCGGCGTGACGAGCCTTGCCTGCCCGCCGGACACCGATCCGCCGCTCGACGAGCCGGGCCTGATCGACATGCTGCGCCGGGGCGCGCTGTCGCTCGAGCGCGCGCGCGTTTACCCCATCGGCGCGCTGACGATGAAGCTCGAGGGCAAGGCGCTCACCGAGATGGCCGAGCTCGCGGAGGCGGGCTGCATGGCATTCTCGCAGGCGAATGTGCCGCTCGCTGACACCCAGGTGCTGTGGCGCGCGCTGCAATACGCGGCGACCTTCGGCTTCCCGGTGTGGCTGCGTGCGGAGGATGCGTGGCTTGCGCGCGGCGGCGTCGCGCACGATGGCGAAGTGGCGACGCGCCTGGGACTGCCGGGCATCCCGGGATTCGCGGAGACGGTCGCGCTCTCGACCATCCTCGAGCTGGTGCGCGCTACCGGCGCGCGGGTGCACGTCTGCCGGCTCTCCACGGCCGGCGCTGTCGAGCTCATGCGCCGCGCCAAGGCCGAGCGCCTGCCGGTGAGTTGCGACGTCGGCATCCACCACGTGCACCTGTGCGACATGGATCTCGGATATTTCGACGCCAATTGCCGCCTCGAGCCGCCGCTGCGCAGCCAGCGCGATCGCGACGCGCTCTCACGCGGGCTCGCCGAGGGCGCGGTCGACTGCCTGTGCTCCGACCACACGCCGGTCGACGAGGACGGCAAGCACCTGCCGTTCGCCGAGGCCGAGCCGGGTGCGACCGGCCTGGAGCTGCTGCTGCCGCTCGCGCTCAAGTGGGGGCAGGCCCGCGAGCTGCCCCTGGCCGCCACGCTCGCCCGCATCACCTCGGAGCCGGCGCGCATCCTCGGCGCCGCTTCGGCGCGGCTTGCGCCCGGCGCGCCCGCCGACCTCGCCATCTTCGATCCCGCCGCCTCCCTGCGCGTCACCCCGGAAGCGCTCAAGAGCCAGGGCAAGAACACGCCCTTCGCAGGCTACGAGCTTGCCGGCCGCGTGCGCGCGACCATCGTCGGAGGCAACGTCGTGTACGAGGCATGAGGGCGTCGCTCATCGTCGGCCTCGCGCTCGCGCTCGGTGCCTGCGGCTCGGCGCCGAAGAAGGGCGGCTACTACAAGGACGATGGCCCGCATGAGCGGCCGCCGGCAGGGCTCGACGCGGTCGCCGATGCGAACCCGCGCATCGAGCCACTGCATCGCTATGCGAATCGTCCCTACAGCGTATTCGGGAAAGACTATCGCCCGCTTTCTGCCGTGCAGCCGTTCCGCCAGCGCGGCATGGCGAGCTGGTACGGCAAGCGCTTCCACGGCCAGAAGACCTCCAGCGGCGAGCCTTACGACATGTACAGCATGACGGCGGCGCACCCCACGCTGCCGATTCCGAGCTATGCCCGCGTCACCAACCTGGCCAACGGCAGGAGCGTGGTGGTGCGCATCAACGACCGCGGCCCCTTCCACGCCGGGCGCGTCATCGATCTCTCCTATGTCGCCGCCTACAAGCTCGGCTACATCGCCGCCGGCAGCGCGCAGGTCGAGGTCGAAGCCATCGTTCCGGGCGCGCAGCGCAGCTTATAATCGGCCGCCTTTCCGAGCTTTCCCGCCTCGCTCCCACATGGTCCGTGCTCTTCTCCTCGCCTTCCTCTTTTGCGCGCAGGCGCACGCTGCAACGCCGCAGCCGCCCGCCGTGCTGGGCAAGTCCTGGCTCCTCGCGGACCTTTCGAGCGGGCAGATCCTCGCCGCCGAAAAGCCGAACGAGCGCTTCGAGCCCGCCTCGCTCACCAAGCTGATGACCGCCTACCTGGTGTTCGCGGCCCTGCGCGACAGGAAGCTATCGCTCGAGAGCCGCGTCAACGTGTCGGAGCGTGCCTGGAAGGCGCCGGGCTCGCGCATGTTCATCGAGCCGCGCCGGCCGGTCACCGTCGAAGAGCTGATCCGCGGCGTGGTGGTCCAGTCGGGGAACGACGCCGGCATCGCGCTTGCCGAGGTCGTGGCGGGCGCCGAGGAGGCCTTCGTACGGGTGATGAACCGCGAGGCCGAGCGCCTGGGCATGAGGGGCACGCGCTACATGAACGCCTCGGGCCTTCCCGACCCGCAGCACTACACGACCGCGCACGACCTCTATCTCCTCACGACGGCGCTGATCCGCGATTTCCCGGCCGAGTATGCGCAGTACTACTCGCAGAAGGAGCACCGCTACAACAACATCTCGCAGCCCAACCGCAACCGGCTGCTCTGGCTCGACCCGAGCGTCGACGGGGTGAAGACCGGGCATACCGAGGCGGCTGGCTATTGCCTGGTGGCGTCATCGCGCCGTGCCGGCCGGCGCCTGCTCTCGGTGCTGCTCGGCTCCACCTCGGAGTCGGCGCGCGCGCGCGAATCGCAGAAGCTCCTCAACTGGGGCTTCCAGTTCTTCGACAGCGTGAAGCTCTACGGCGCCGGCGAGGCGGTGAAGTCGCTCGAGGTGTGGAAAGGCACGACGGACGCTGTCAGGGTCGGCGTGAAGGGCGACCTTTTCGTCACCGTGCCCAAGGGCGAGGCCGACAAGCTCAAGGCCGAGCTCGTGTCGCAGCAGCCGCTGGTGGCGCCCCTCGCGAGCGGCCAGCGCGTCGGCACGCTACGCGTCAGCCTCGAGGGCAAGCCTTACGGCGAGTATCCCCTGGTCGCCCTCGAGCAGGTCGGCCAGGCGGGATTGCTCGGGCGCGCGTGGGATACACTGCGGCTGTGGGCGAGGTAGGCATGGTGTTCCTCAACGGCAAGCTCCTGCCGATCGAGCAGGCAAGCGTTTCCGTGCTCGATCGCGGCTTCATCTTCGGCGACGGCGTCTACGAGCTGGTGCCGGTGTATTCGCGCGTGCCCTTCCGGCTCGACGAGCATCTCGAGCGCCTCGAGCGCAGCCTCGCCGCCGTGGCAATCCGCAATCCGTATTCACGTGCGCAATGGCGCTCGCACGTTCACGCACTCGTCGATTCGCAGCCCCACGAGGACCAGGGGGTGTACTTCCAGGTCACGCGCGGGGTGGCCAAGCGCGACCACGCTTTCCCTAAGGACGTCGAGCCAACCGTGTTCATGATGGCGAACCCGCTCGTCAACCCGTCGCAGGCGCAGGTCGAGGCGGGCGCGGCAGCGGTGAGCGCGCAGGATTTCCGCTGGCTGCGCTGCGACATCAAGTCGATCTCGCTCCTCGGCAACGTGCTGCTGCGCCAGCTCTCGGCGCAGACCGGCGCCGCCGAGACGATCCTCTTCCGCGACGGCAAGCTCACCGAAGCCTCGGCCTCCAACGTGTTCATCGTCCAGCGCGACGTCGTCGTCGCGCCGCCCAAGTCGGGCTTCATCCTTCCCGGTATCACCTACGACGTGGTGGTCGAGTTGGCGCGCGCGAACGGCATGCCGCTCGAGCTGCGCGAGGTCGCCGAGGCCGAAGTGCGCGCCGCGGACGAGATCTGGGTCACTTCCTCGTCGAAGGAGGTGCTCGCCATCGTCTCGCTAGACGGCATGCCGGTCGGGGACGGCCGCCCGGGCCCCTCGTTCTGGCGCATGTACCGGCTCTACCAGGAGTTCAAGCGGAAGGTCATGCGCGCCGGCAAGCGAGAGGCAGTATCGGCTTAATGCCGCTCCTGGCCGAGTCGCTGCTCGATTTCCCCTGCGACTTTCCGATCAAGGTGATGGGGCGCAAGGCGCCGGGCTTCGCCCAGTCCGTGACCGAGATCGTGCGGCGCCATGCGCCCGACTTCGACCCGGCGACGGTCGAGATGCGGCCAAGCCGCCAGGGCCGCTACCTCAGCGTCACCTGCGTTGTGCGCGCCACCTCGCGCGAGCAGCTCGACGCGCTCTACCAGGAGCTTTGCGACCATCCATCGGTGGTCATGGTGCTGTGATCCTCGTCGACGACATCGCTGTCAAGAGTCTCGGGGAGCAGCCCTATGGGCACACGCTGCAGGCAATGCGCGAGTTCACCGCCCGTAGGACCGAGGCGACCGCAGACGAGATCTGGATCCTCGAGCATCCGCCGGTGTACACGCTCGGGCAGGGCGCTACTACCGCATTGAAACAAGATGTTGGTATCCCGGTAGTGGCAAGCGACCGGGGGGGCGAAATCACCTACCACGGTCCGGGACAGGCGATCCTATATACCCTCGTCGACCTTGCGCGCCGCCGCATCTCGGTCAAGCGCTTCGTGTGGCTCCTCGAGCAGACGGTGATCGACCTGGTTGGCGCGCGCGCCGAGCGCCGCCCCGGGGCACCGGGCGTCTACGTCGGCGGCGCGAAGCTCGCCGCGCTCGGCATCCGCGTCAAGCGCGGCCGCACCTACCACGGCCTAGCGCTCAACGTCGACATGGACCTTGCGCCCTTTGCCGCCATCGATCCCTGCGGCTACCCCGGGCTTGCCGTGACCCAGCTCAGGGACCTCGGAATGAAAGAGAGCGTCTTTCAGGTGGGCGATCGGCTGGCGCGCATCCTTGTCCAACGCTTAGACCATGCGTGAAGCCGGCGTAAAGCACAAAGGCCAGGCGAAGACGATCCGCATCGTGCCGCGCGCGCCGCTCGCTAAGCCGGCGTGGATCCGCGTGCGCGCGCCTGGCCCGGATTCGCGCTTCCACGAGGTAAAGCGCCTCCTACGCGCCCAGACGCTGCACACGGTCTGCGAGGAGGCCTCCTGCCCGAACATCGCCGAGTGCTTCGGCAAGGGCACGGCCACCTTCATGGTCCTCGGCGACATCTGTACGCGCCGCTGCCCCTTCTGCGACGTCGCGCACGGCCGCCCGCTCGCACCGGACGCCCAGGAGCCCGCGCACCTGGCCGAGACCATCGCGCTTCTCAAGCTGAACTACGTCGTCGTCACCAGCGTCGACCGCGACGACCTGAAGGACGGAGGGGCGCAGCATTTTGTCAGTTGTATTTCCGAAATAAGAAAGGTCTCTCCGGCGACGACCATCGAGATCCTGGTGCCCGACTTCCGCGGTCGCCTCGACCGGGCCCTCGGCATCCTCGCCGCCGCGCCGCCGGACGTGATGAACCACAACCTCGAGACCGTGCCGCGCCTGTACAGGCACGCCCGGCCCGGCGGGGACTACGCGCATTCGCTGAAATTGCTGAAGACTTTTAAGGATCGACATACCGGTGTACCGACCAAGTCCGGCCTGATGGTCGGCCTGGGTGAGACCGACGAGGAGATCTTCGCGGTGATGCGTGACCTGCGCGCGCACGGCGTCGAAATGCTTACCATCGGCCAGTACCTGCAGCCCTCGCCGCACCACCTGCCGGTGGAGCGCTACGTGCACCCAGACCAGTTCGCCGTGTTTGAACAGGAAGCGCTGCAGCTGGGCTTCAGGCACGCCGCC
>JAQSVY010000311.1 GCA_029266935.1 Burkholderiales bacterium | reverse complement strand
GCGCTGGTGCAGGGCACGCTGATCGGCATCGGCTTCGCCATCGTCGGGCTGCCCTCGCCGATCGTCTTCGGCGTGCTCGCCGCGCTCTTCGCGCTGGTGCCGATGGCGGGCACGCCGGTGGTATGGGTTCCGGCGACGATCCTGCTCGCCATCCAGGGGCGCTACGGCGCGGCGATTTTCATGCTGGTGTGGGGCGGCGCGGTCACCTTGATCGACAACTTCCTGCGCCCGATCCTCGTCTCCGGGCGGGCGCAGGTGGGCACGCTCACCGTGTTCATCGGCGTGCTGGGCGGGGTCGCGGCCTTCGGCCCGATCGGCATCTTCCTCGGACCGCTGGTGCTCGCGCTGGCGATCGCGCTGATGCGCTTCGTGCTGGAGATGCGCGCCGAGCAGACGCACTCGGGCTAGCGCTTGAGGGCGCTTGAGGGGGTCAGAGCAAATTTGCGAACGCCGGCAATTTGCCCTGACCCCGTTAAGCGTTTACGCGTTGAGGCCTGCTAATACCCTGACGTGCTGGACAACGCTCCGGGCGAGGGCGGAAAGAGCGTAGCCGCCCTCCAGCATCGACACCATGCGCCCTTTGGCGTGGCGCTCGGCCACCGCCCTCACCTGCTCGGTCACCCAGCCGTAGTCGGCGTCGGAGAGGCGCAGCATCGCCATGTCGTCCTCGGCGTGCGCATCGAAGCCTGCCGAAAACAACACGAACTGAGGTTCAAAGCTTTCAAGGGCGGGCAGCCATTGCTCCTGCACCGCCGCGCGGAACTCCTTCGAGCCGGCGCCGGCGCGCAGCGGCACGTTCACCATGTTGCGCGCTGGGTCCTCGGTGCCGCTGTAGGGGTAGAAAGGATGCTGGAAGGTGGAGGCCATCAGCACGTTCGGGTCGTTCTCGAAGATGTCCTCCGTGCCGTTGCCGTGGTGCACGTCGAAATCGATGATGGCGATGCGCTCGAGGCCGTGCGCGTGCACCGCGTGGCGCGCCGCGACGGCGACGTTGTTGAAGATGCAAAAGCCCATCGGCCGCGCGCGGCAGGCGTGGTGCCCGGGCGGGCGAACGCTACAGAATGCAGCGCTTACTTTACCTTCCAGTACCAGATCCGTCGCCAGCACCGCAGCACCGGCCGCGCGCAGCGCGGCGTTGAGGCTGTGCGGGTTCATCGCCGTGTCCGGGTCGAGATGCACGGTGCCCGATTCGGGCGCCGCGTCGCGGATCGCCCGCACGTATTCGACGGGATGCACTCGCGCGAGCTGCTCCTCGCTCGCGAAGGGCGCGTCGTGGCGCTCCAGGTACAGGCCGATGCCGGAGGCGATGAGCTGGTCCTCGATGGCGGTGAGCCGCTCGGGCCGCTCGGGATGGTAGGCGCCCATCTCGTGCTTCAGACAGTCCGGATGGGTGATGAGCGCACAGGACATAAGGCATTGAATCTTAGCGCATCGGGTACGTACAATGCCGCATGCTCCTGAAGGCCGATTTCCAGCCGCGCGCGCCGGCCACCGCTCCCATCGACCGCGTGATCGAGGCTGCGGGCCGCATCATCCTAGGCAAGGAAACGCCGGTGCGGCTCGCGCTCGCCTGTCTGCTCGCTCGCGGCCACCTGCTGATCGAGGACCTGCCCGGCGTGGGCAAGACCACGCTCGCGCACGTTCTGGCGCGCTCGCTCGGCCTGCATTTCCAGCGCATCCAGTTCACGAGCGACATGCTGCCCGCAGACATCATCGGCGTGTCCATCTACGAGCGCGACACCGGCGGCTTCAGCTTCCATCCCGGGCCGATCTTCGCGCAGGTGATCCTCGCCGACGAGGTGAACCGCGCCACGCCGAAGACGCAGTCGGCGCTACTCGAAGCGATGGAGGAGCACCAGGTCACCGCCGACGGCGAGACGCGCAAGCTCCCCGAGCCTTTCTTCGTCATCGCCACGCAGAACCCCTCCGAGCAGGTGGGCACTTTCCCTCTGCCCGAGTCGCAGCTCGACCGCTTCATGATGAGGATCGAGCTCGGCTACCCGGACCGCGAGGCGGAGCGGGCGCTTCTTTCCGGCACTGACCGGCGCGACCTCCTCGCCACGCTCGACCCTTGCATGACGCCGGCGGAACTCATGGAGCTGCAGGCGGGCGTGGAGACAATCCACGTTGCGCCGGCCCTGCTCGACTACGTGCAGGCGATCGTCGAGCACACCCGCCGCTCGCCGGACTACGTCGCCGGCCTCTCGCCGCGCGCCGCGCTGGCGCTGGTGCGCTCCGCGCGCGCCTGGGCGCTGCTCGAAGGGCGCGACAAGGTGATTCCCGAGGACGTGCAGGCGATCCTGCCCGGCGTGGCCGCGCACCGCCTGCACCCGGCGCACGACGCGGCGCGGCGCGTCGACGTCGGCGCGCAGCTCCTCGCCGCCGTGCCGATTCCATAGAGAAAGACAACACCCTCCATCCGGCCGAGGCCCCGGCCCGGCGCCGCCCGGCGAGCACCGCCTGGGCGGTCTGGGTGTTCGTGGTCTCCGCCTTCCTGCTCGCGCTCGGCGCGTGGACCTACCACGCCGTCGAGTCCTCGCTGCGCGAGCTGCGCGCCGCCGCCCTCGCCTCCACGCTCGAGACGCAGGCGAAGACCCTCGCCCTGTGGATCGAGACGCACAAGACCGACATCCGGCGCATCGCGCGCGACCCGGACGTGCGCGACCACGTCGTGGCGCTCGCGCGCATCGCCGCGCGGCCGGGCG
>JAQSVY010000310.1 GCA_029266935.1 Burkholderiales bacterium | reverse complement strand
GTGGGCCGCCTTGTCGATTACGGGGCCGACATCGGTGTCGGGCTCGGCAGGATCGCCCACCTTGAGCTCGGCGAGCGCGCCGGCGACGAGGCGCAGGATGCGCGGCGCGGCGCCTTCGTCTACGAAGAGGATGCGCTGCGCGGAGCAGCGCTGGCCGGCGCTCTGGAAGGCCGAGATCATGACGTCGTCGACCACCTGCTCCGGCAGCGCCGAGGCGTCGACGATCATCGCGTTTACGCCACCGGTCTCGGCGACGAGCGGCACGATGGGGCCGTCGCGTTTCGCGAGCGCCTCGTTGATGCGCTTCGCGGTCTCCACCGATCCGGTGAAGGCGACGCCGGCGATCCTCGGGTCGGCGACGAGGGGCGCGCCGACGCTCTCGCCGTCGCCGATGGCGCATGCCACGACAGCTTCCGGAATCCCGCTTTCGTGGAAAAGTGCCATGGCCGTCAAACCGAGAATCGGTGTTTGCTCCGCCGGCTTGGCAATCACGGCGTTGCCGGCGGCGAGCGCGGCGGCGACCTGTCCGGTGAAGATGGCGAGCGGGAAGTTCCACGGGCTGATGCAGGCGAAGACGCCCCGCCCGTGCAGGGTGAGCTCGTTGCGCTCGCCCACCGGGCCGGCGAGCGGCAGCGGCTGCGCGATCTTCCTCGCCTGCAGCGCGTAGTAGCGGCAGAAGTCGGCGGCTTCGCGCACCTCGGAGACGGCGTCCGCGTAGGTGCGCTTGCCCTCGCGCACGATGAGCGAGACGAGCTCGAGCATGCGCTGCTCCAGCGCGTCCGCCGTGCGCTCGAGGTGGATGGCGCGCTTCGCCGCGGGCGTGCGCGACCAGGATTCGAAGGCCGCCTCGGCACGGGCGATCGCGGTGTCGAGATCCTGCGGGGACGATTCCTGGACTGAAGGCAAAGTCTTGTCGGCCGCAATCCTGCCTTGGATGGATTCCAGGATGTCCCGGCGCGAGAGATCGAGGCCGATGGAGTTCACGCGATCCGGATACAGATGCCGCGGCAGCGGGATGCGCGCATCGGGCGCGTAGGGCTCGGGCAGCGCCTCCAGCGGATCGGCGACGAGCGCCTCGAGCGCAACGTCGGGGTCGGCGATCTGGTGCACGAAGGAAGTGTTGGCGCCGTTCTCGAGCAGGCGCCGCACGAGGTAGGGCAGCAGCTCGTTGAAACGTCCGACCGGCGCATAGACGCGCACCGGTACGTTGCGCTCGGCGAGGAGGCCGTCGTACAGGGCATCGCCCATCCCGTGCAGCTTCTGGAACTCGAAGTCGGCATCCGCGGCGATCTCGAGAATGGTCGCCACCGTGCGGCAGTTGTGCGTGGCAAAGGCAGGGTAGATCGCGGCAGGCGCCTGCAGAAGCATTCTCGCGCACGCGACATAGGACAGGTCGGTCGCGGCCTTGCGCGTGAAGACGGGGTAATCGGGCATGCCGAGCTGCTGCGCGCGCTTGATCTCGCTGTCCCAGTACGCGCCTTTCACCAGGCGGATCGGCAAGCGGCGCTTCGCCGAGCGGCCGAGGGCAACCAGCCATTCGCATACTGCGAGCGCGCGCTTCTGATAGGCCTGCACCGCAAGGCCTGCGGAGCAGTCCCTGGTCACCGCTTCATACAGGTCGAGCGTCAGCTCGAGGCGCTCGGACTCCTCGGCATCGATGGTCAGCCCGACGTTGCGGTCGGAGGCAATTCTTCCAAGCTGCTCTAGTTTTGGCAAAAGTTCGGAGAACACGCGCGCGCGCTTCGCTTCCTCGAAGCGCGGATGCAGCGCCGAGAGCTTGACGGAGACCGCGTGCGGGGGCGATACGGCCCGGATCGCATTCGAATATTCCTGGAAGTAATTCGCGGCATCCTCGGCGGTGCGCGCTCCCTCCCCGAGCATGTCGAAGGAGAAGCGGTAGGGCGCGCGGCTCGCGGCCTGGCCGACCGCCGCCTCGATGGTCTCGGCGAGGACGAACTGCTCGGCGAGGATGCGCATCGCCTGGCGCACGGCGGCGCGAACGACCGGCTCCCCCAGGCGCGCGATCAGGCGCTTAAGCTGCGCCGGCTCGTCGTGCCAGCGGCTGATGGCGCCGGTCAGCATCAGCGCCCAGTCGGTGGCGCTCTCGGTACTCCAGGCGATGGAGGCGAGCTTGTCGCGCAGCAGCGCGTCCGCGGTCTCGGCATCGGGGATCCGGAGCAGGGCCTCGGCGACGCACATCAGCGCCACGCCCTCCCGGGTAGAAAGGCCGTAATGGCGCAGGAACGACTCGGCCGAGAGCGCCCCCGGCGGCGTGGCGCGGGCGCGCTCGGCGAGCCGAAGCGCCCGGGCGTGGATACGCCTTGAAGCATCGAGCGAGGGTTGCAGCGTGCGCAACCGGGCCACCGCCTCGGCTTCCGCGATGCGGTGTCGTGCGACGATGACGGAGCGCAATTCCAGGTTCACTATAATCAGCGCCCAATGCTAGCGAAATGCCCATGAAACCGCTGTGGTCCCCGTCGGAGCAGGCGATCGAGCAGGCGCAGCTCACGCAATTCGCGCGGCAGGTGGTGCGAAAGCGCCACCTCGACCTGAACAGCTACGCCGAGTTCTACCAGTGGTCGATCGGCCAGCCCGAGGATTTCTGGTCCGACGTGTGGGAGTTCTGCGGCCTGATCGCGTCGCGCAAGGGCTCCACCGTGCTGGTCGACGGCGACAAGATGCCCGGCGCCAAGTGGTTCCCCGAAGCG
>JAQSVY010000309.1 GCA_029266935.1 Burkholderiales bacterium | reverse complement strand
CGCGAAGCCCATTTCGTGAGTCACGACCATCATGGTCATGCCTTCCTGCGCGAGCTCGACCATCACGTCGAGCACCTCGTTGATCATCTCGGGGTCGAGTGCCGAGGTGGGCTCGTCGAAGAGCATGGCGACGGGATCCATGGACAGCGCGCGGGCGATCGCCACCCGCTGCTGCTGGCCGCCGGAGAGCTGACCGGGGTACTTGTCCTTCTGGTCGATCAGGCCGACGCGGTCGAGGAGCTTGTTCGCCTTTTCCGCGGCGGCCTCCTTCGTGCGGCCGAGCACCTTGGTCTGTCCGAGCGTCAGGTTCTCGGTGACGCTCATGTGCGGGAAGAGCTCGAAGTGCTGGAACACCATGCCCACGCGCGAGCGCAGCTTGGGCAGGTTGGTCCTGGGATCGCCCACCGAGATGCTGTCGACCAGGATCTCGCCCTTCTGGAAGGGTTCCAGGCCGTTCACGCACTTGATGAGGGTGGACTTGCCACTGCCCGAGGGGCCGCACACCACCACCACCTCGCCCTTGGCGACTTCGGTGGAGCACTCGGCGAGGACCTCGAAGCTGCCGTACCACTTGCTGATAGCGCGGATGGAGATCACTTTTTCTCTTTCTATCGGAGCACCGCCAGGCGGGTCTGCAGGCGCTTCACGTACTGCGAGGCCGCGAAGCTCATGATGAAGTAGATCACCGCGACGAACAGGTACATCTCGACCAGGCGCCCGTCACGGTTGGCGACCTTCGCCGCGGCGCCGAAGAAGTCGGTCGCCGAGATCACGTAAACAAGCGAGGTGTCCTGGAAGAGGATGATGGTCTGCGTGAGCAGCACCGGCAGCATGTTGCGGAAGGCTTGCGGCAGGACCACGTAGCCCATCATCTGCCAGTAGTTGAGGCCGAGGGCGTAGCCCGCGGCGATCTGCCCGCGCGCGATCGACTGGATGCCGGCGCGCATGATCTCGCAGTAGTAGGCGGCCTCGAACATGGTGAAGGTGATCACGGCGCTGTACCAGGCGCCGACGCTCATCGGCCGGCCTTCGCCCGCGATCCAGCCGCCGATCCAGGGCACCAGGAAGTAGAACCAGAAGATCACCAACACCAGCGGCACCGAGCGCATCAGGTTCACGTAGCCGCCGGCGATCATCGAGACCGGCCGCAGCGCGGAGAGCCGCATCATCGCCAGCAGCGTGCCGAAGATGACGCCGCCGGTCATCGCCACGCCGGTGAGCGTGAGCGTGAACACCATCCCGTCCCGGAAAAGGTACGGGAGCGAGCGCTCGATCACGTCCCAGTCGAATCCCTCGAACATCGTCTAGTGGCTTGCCTGTGGCGCCTGCGCCGCGCCGATCAGCCCCGGCACCCGCACGCGCGATTCCACCCAGCGCATGCCGAGCACCACGACCAGGTTGGCGAGAAGGTAGATCACGGTCGCCGCGGCGAAGGCCTCGAACACCTGGAAGCTGAACTCCTGCATGGCGCGGGCGCGTGCGGTGAGCTCCATCACGCCGATCGTCAGCGCCACCGAGGAATTCTTGATGCAATTGAGGAACTCGGAAGTGAGCGGCGGCAGGATGATGCGGAAGCTCTGCGGCAGGATGACCCGCAGGTAGGACTGCGAAAGGGTGAGGCCGAGCGCCGTGCCCGCCATCATCTGCCCGCGCGGTAGCGACTGGATGCCGGCGCGCACCTGCTCGGCGACGCGCACCGACGTATAGATGCCCAGGCACAGGACCGCCGGAAGATACGAGCCCCACGGCGGCGGGACCTGCTTCATCCAGTCGCCCCAGACTTCGGGCAGGAGCTCCGGCAGAACGAAGAACCACAGGAACATCTGCACCAGCAGCGGGATGTTGCGGAAGATCTCGACGTAGGCGGTGCACACGCCGCGCACCCAGCGGTAAGGCACCGTGCGCAGCGTGCCGACCATCGACCCGAGGGTGAGGGCGATCACCCAGGCGACGAGCGCCGTGCCGAGCGTCCAGCCCAGCCCGGCGATGAGGTACTGGAGGTACGACCCGGAAGCCCCCGGCTCCAGGTCGAAGAAGATCCCCCAGTTCCAGTTGTACTTCAGGCTCTACTTGTAGTCGTTCGGGTCGCCCGACGAGGTCGGGTTCGCGATCACCTTCTTCAGCTGCGGGCTCATCGGCAGGTTGAGGTTGATGTTCTTCGGCGGGATGGGCTTCTGGAACCATTTCTGGTAGATGGCGTTGATCTGCCCGCTCTTGTAGATCTGCGTCATGGCGGCGTCGACGACCTTCTTGAAGGCCTCGTCGTCCTTCCTCAGCATGATGCCGTAGGGCTCGACCGAGAGGGCATCCTGGGAGATCGCGAAGGTCTTCGGCGACTTCGAGGTGGCCACCAGGCCGACGAGCAGGATGTCGTCCATCACGAACGCCGCGGCGCGGCCGGTCTCGACCATGAGGAAGGCTTCCGGGTGGCCGTTCGCCGAGACGATGTTGATGCCGAGGTTCTTCTGCGTATTGAGCTCGGTGATCTGCTTGATGTTGGTGGTGCCGGCGGTGGAGACCACGGTCTTGCCCTTGAGGTCCTCCAGCTTGGCGAGCTTCGCCGAGCGCTTCGCCACGAAGCGGTTGGCGGTGACGAAGTGCGTGATGGTGAACCACACCTGCTCGAGGTTGTTGGTGGTCGAGCCGCACTCGAGGTCGATGGTGCCGTTCGCCATCAGCGGGATGCGGTTCGCCGAGGTGACGAGCTGGTACTTGACGTCGATCTTCTGCATCTGCAGCTCTTTGCCTACCGCATCGACGATGCGGTGGCAGAGATCCATCGCGTAGCCGACCGGCCTCTGCTTGTCGTCGTAGTAAGAGAGCGGGATCGAGGCGTCGCGGTGGCCGAGCGTGATCGAGCCGGTGTCCTTGATTTTCTTCAGCGTGCCTTCCTGAGCGCTCGCCGGGACGGCCAGGGCGAGCGCCGCAAGCGCGGCGGTCAGTGCGAATGCGGTTTTCATCATTTCTCCTCGGGTGGGGTGGGGATTCTAGCGCGAGGCCATGAACCGTACCCGCTCGGCCACGGCGGCGAGGAGCGCCACGCCGAACTCGGGTTGCGTCTTGACGAGCCGCAGGAACACGCGGCGGTTCAGGGTGAGCAGCATGCAGTCGGTCTCGGCCCGGGCGGTCGCGGCGCGCGGCGACTGGTCGACCAGCGCCATCTCGCCGAACACGCCGCCGACGGCGACGCGCTCGACCACCCGGCCCCGGATGCTCACCGCCACCCGGCCCTTCAGCACCACATACAGCATGGCGCCAGCCTGGCCCTCGGTCATGATGGTCTTGCCCTTTACGTACTTGGCGGCGTTGGTCGGCCCGAGGCCCTTGGCGAGGGCGGCGAGCTGGCCCTTGCCGAACACCCGCGACTCCTTCTTCGGTTCGGACAGCGACGCCGGGTCCTGCATTCGCGCGAGCATGCCGCGCAGGCGATGGGTCATCATTCCGAGCAGCGTCAGCGCGAAATCGGGCTTGGCCTTCAGCGCCGCGTGAAAACCCTTGTCGTCCATCGAAATCAGACGGCAGGGCACCTTGGCAACTGCGGTCGCGGCGCGCGGCGACTCGCTGATCGCCGCCATCTCGCCGAAGATCTCGCCGGCGCGCACCACGCCGATCAGGCGATTGGCGGCGATCAGGTTCACCTCGCCCTGGAGCAGCAGGTACACCTTGCGGCGCCTGAAGGAGAACAGCCCCGCCTTCTCGTCCTCGAAGAAAATGTTGGTGCCGGTGTCGATGTTCTCGGCCACGCCGGAGGTGCGGAAGAAATCGAGCGCCGCCACGAGGTTGACAGGGGGCGGCGCCGGCGCGGCTGGCTTGCCCGCCGGCTTGCTGAAGTCCATACCCTGCGGGCACTCGAGAACTTCCCGATCACCGGCATGCCGATCTCGATCTACCCGGACCTGGTGAGCGCGCTCGCCTGCGTCAAGCAGGCCGCGGCAATCGCCAACAGCGAGCTCGGCCTTCTCGATGAGAAGCGGGCGGTGGCGATCCGCCTCGCCTGCGAGGAGGTGCGCGAGGGCAAGCTCTTTGCCGAGTTTGTCGTCGACGTGATCCAGGGCGGCGCGGGTACTTCGTCCAACATGAACGCGAACGAGGTAATCTGCAACCGCGCCCTCGAGCTCCTCGGCCATGCCCGGGGCGAGTACCAGCACCTGCACCCGCTCGACCATGTCAACCTGTCGCAGAGCACCAACGACGTCTATCCCACCGCCGTCAAGCTGGCGCTGCACTTCGCCATTCGGCGACTGCTGGTCGAGATGAATCATCTG
>JAQSVY010000308.1 GCA_029266935.1 Burkholderiales bacterium | reverse complement strand
CGCAAGCCGACCCTGCCCTGCTTCAGCAGCTGCGCGCGGGAGGCTACGTTCTGTACTTTCGGCACGCGTCCACCGACATGAGCCAGAACGACGCGAGCATGAAGAGCTACGAGGACTGCGCCGGCCAGCGCAACCTCACCGACAAGGGCCGCGCCGAAGCGCTGACCATCGGAGAGCATGTCCGGCGGCTGAGGATACCTATCGGCGAAGTGCTCGCGAGTCCCTTCTGCCGAACCATGGAGACTGCGCGACTGGCCTTCGGGCGAGCGCAGGCCTCCGGCGAGGTCAGGGGCGGGCCTGTCCAGGCGGCCCGTTACGAGGCGTTGAAGAAGCTGCTCTCCACGCCCGTCGCGAAGGGCGCAAACCGCATCATCTCCAGCCACGGCAACCCGTTCTACGCGCTCGCGGGCCCGCCGTATCTTGCCGAAGGCGAGATGGCGATCGTCAGGCCGCAGGTCTCAGGCTTCGTCGTCCTCGGGCGAGTGGGCGTCGGCGACTGGCAGGTTCTCCAGTAGCCGGCGGTCGCGCTTGGTCGGCCGGCCCTTTAGCGCTCGCGCTGGCTCCGCCCCCCAGCGGCGCAGGTCCATGCGCCGCTCGCGCTCGGCGCGGCTCGCCGCGGTTTCCTCGTAGAGCTTCTGCGCTTCGTCCGCCGGGCCGCGGCGCTCGGAGAGCGCGACGACTACGACCTCCCACTGCACATCGCCCTTCCTGAGCAGAATCTCGTCCCTGGGCTTCACCTCTTGGGCAGCCTTAACGCGATCGCCCGCGAGTCTTACGTGGCCCGCCGCGATCGCTTGCTGCGCTAGGCTGCGCGTCTTGTAGAAGCGCGCCGCCCACAGCCACTTATCGAGTCTCAACCGCTCAACGCTAACCCGACGGGGCATGACACACCGGTGCCGCCGAGGCCGCAGTAGCCGTTCGGGTTCTTGCCGAGGTACTGCTGGTGATAGTCCTCGGCGTAGTAGAAGGTCGGCGCGGCGCGGATCTCGGTGGTCACGGGGCCGAAACCCCTCGCTTTCAGCGCCTTCTCGAAGATCTCCTTCGACTTCTTCGCGGCCTGGAGCTGCGCGTCACCATAAGCGTAAATGGTGGAGCGGTATTGCGTGCCGGCGTCGTTGCCCTGGCGCATGCCCTGTGTCGGGTCGTGACCTTCCCAGAACACCTTGAGGAGCTCCTCGTAGCTGATGATCTTCGGGTCGAACACGACGAGCACGACTTCGGCATGGTTGGTGAAGCCGCTGCAGACTTCCTCGTAGGTCGGATTCTTCGTCTCGCCACCCGCGTAGCCGACGGCGGTGCTGTAGACGCCCGGCAGCTTCCAGAACAGACGCTCGGCGCCCCAGAAGCAGCCCATGCCGAACACCGCCTGCTGCATGCCTTCAGGAAACGGCGGCGGGAGCGGATGGCCGCTGACGAAGTGCTTGTCCGGCACCGGCATCGCGGCGGCGCGGCCGGGCAACGTGCTCTCGGAAGGGAGAAGCTTGTTCAGCTTTTTCATGAACGCAAACATGTCGACCTCCGGCTTTTACTTACAATAACATCGTGAAGATCTGCATCTATGGCGCGGGCGCCGTCGGTGGTTTGATGGCGGCGTGGCTGGTTCGTTCCGGCCATGACGTCTGCGTCGTCGCGCGCGGCAGGCACCTGGAGGCGATCCGCGCCGGCGGCCTGCGCGTGAAAAGCCGCGATGGCGTCGAAACGTTCGAGCTGCGCGCCGAGTGCGACCCGGCGAAGCTCGGGCCCCAGGACTACGTGTTGGTCGTGGTGAAAGCCCAGAGCCTTACGGAAGTGGCCGCCGGCATCGGGCCGCTGCTGGGCAAGGACACTTCCATCGTCACGGCGATGAACGGCGTGCCGTGGTGGTTCTTCGACCGGCTCGGCTTTCACAACGGTGGCGAGCGTCTCGAGTCACTCGACCCCGGCGGCAGGCTCTCGCGCGCCATGCCCACCGAGCGCATCGTCGGCTGCGTGATCCATCTCGCGGCCTCGACGCCCCAGCCCGGCCTCATCAGCCACAACATGGGGCGCAAGCTCATCCTTGGCGAGCCCGGCGGCAGGAACGGCGCGCGCACCGGCCGCATCGCGGACGCCCTCGCCGGCGCGGGCTTCGAGGTGGTGCTGAGCGAGTGCATCGAGAAGGACTTCTGGGTCAAGCTCCTCGGCAACGTGAGCTTCAATCCAGTCTCGGCGCTCACCGTGAGCACCGCCGACCGCCTGATCGAGGACCGCGAGGTCAAGCGCTACATGGTCGCGATCATGCGCGAGGTGCTGGAGATCGGCCGCGCGGTCGGCGTCGACGCGAACATCGATCCTGAGGCACGCATCGAGATGGCGCGCGTGCTTGGCCCGTTCAAGACCTCGATGCTGCAGGACCTCGAGGCGGGCAAGCCGCTGGAAGTCGACGGCCTGCTTGCCGGCACACTCGAAGTCGCGCGCAAGGCCGGCGTGCACGCGCCCTTCACCGAGAGCCTTTTCGGCCTTATTCGCGCACGTGCTTCCGCTACGGGACAATACCGATGAAATTGCTGGCCGCCTTCCTTCTGCTCCTTCCCCTGACCGCCTTTGCGCAATACAAAGGTCCGGCCGTGGAGGCCTGCCGCGCTTACGCGAAGCGCGAGGTGGCGCAGAGTAGCAAGCCCGAGGACGTCATCATCGTGCAGGACCAGTCGCTCTTCATCGAGCGCTACGGCCGCAAGATTGGCAACCAGCACGTCGCCTCCATCCTCACCGGCAACGGCG
>JAQSVY010000307.1 GCA_029266935.1 Burkholderiales bacterium | reverse complement strand
GCAGGAGCTTCGCGATGACCATCACCATTACCGCCTTTGAGCGATCGCCCGATGGCGGCAAGGGACTGGCGCGTGATACGCGCGTTCGCTGGGCGCTCGAAGAAGTGGGCCAGCCCTACGAGGTTCGCCTTGTTTCGTTCGGTGCGATGAAGGAACCCGCGCATCGGGCGCTTCATCCTTTCGGCCAGATTCCGACCTATGAGGAAGGCGATCTCGCCCTGTTCGAGACAGGCGCGATCGTGTTCCATCTCGCCGAGCGCCATGCGGGCCTTTTGCCAGAGGATGCCAACGCGCGGGCGCGTGCGATCACATGGATGTTTGCCGCGCTCAACACCGTGGAGCCACCGATCCTCGAGCTCGCGAACGCCAGGCTCCTGGAGGGCGACAGGCCCTGGAGCAAGGAGCGCCTGCCCCTGGTCGAGGATCGCGTCCGCAACCGGCTGGGCCAGCTTTCGGCTCGCCTTGGCGACGCCGACTGGCTCGACGGCGGGTTCAGCGCGGGCGACCTGATGATGGTGTCGGTGCTGCTGAGGCTGAAATCGTCGGGCATCCTGGACGACTTTCCGAACCTGGCTGCCTATGTCGCCCGCGGCGAAGCGCGGCCTGCCTACGAGCGGGCTTTCGCCGCTCAATTGGCGATCAACACCGGCAAGCCGCCGGCCGCCTGACTAGCTCTTGGGCCCCAGCGCTTTCATCGCCTCGTCGAATGGCACGACGATCGCGATCAGGTTGAGCGCGAACATCACGGTCAGTACCTTGGTGGAAGGCTCCAAAAAGGCATGTTGCTTCCCGATTGGGAAGCAAGCGAATCCTACTCCTTCTCGAAGGACAGCACGCCGGCGGTGAGCACCTCTTCGTAGAAGGCCGGATTGTGGAGCGCGCGGGAGAGGACGAAGCCCTGGCTGCTGGCGCGGATGCCGTAGCGGAAGGCGAGCACGAGGAGGAAGAGGGCGATGCCGGCGAAGAGCCGGCCGGTGAGGGCGAGGGCGACGGCGAGGCCGAGGAGGGGCAGGAGCACGAAGGGAAGCATCAGCCGCGCCGAGACGAGCTTCGCGGCGCGCTCGCGGTCGACGCGCACGCGGACCGTGCCGCTCGCATAGGCGGCGACAAACTCCGCGTGGCTCATCGAATCCCTCACCGCAGCTTCAGGCCGACCTTGACGATGCGCGCGCCGTCCATCTCGCGCACCGTGAGCTCGATGTCGCCGACCTCGACCGAGTCGCCGACCACCGGGCGTCCCTTGAGGCTGCGGCGCAGGAACTCCTCCAGGCTGCCCGAGCCGACCGGCTTCACGCCGTAGGCCTCGCACACGTCCTCCAGGCGCGCGTCGCTGTTGAGGACGAAGTCGCCGAAGAAGCTGCGCGTGAGCTCGCCGGCGAGCCCCGGCCCGGCGACGAAGAGCTCGCCGACGCGCTGGTAGGTGTCCTCGGGCGCGAGCACGCAAGCGATGTCGCCGGCCTGCAGCAGCGCCGGCGGCGGGGTGAGGAACTGCTGGGCGCGCGCGATGGCGACGATGCGCGCGCCCCTGGGCAGGGCGAGCTGCGACGGATTCGCGCCCGCGGCCGCCGAATTCTGCTCGACCGCGTACTGCAGCAGTTCGTAGTCCTGCGCGGTCGGCAGGTGCAGCCCGCTCCTCAGGCGCGGCTCGCGCGGCGCGGGCACCTCGAGTCCCAGGAGCCGCGCCGCGGCCCCGACGCTCGTCCCCTGCACGAGGAGCGACAGCAGCACGATGACGAACGTGTACTGGAAGAGGCGAAACGATTCCTCCACGCCGGCCATGAGCGGGAAGAGCGCGAGAATGATCGGCACCGCGCCGCGCAGTCCCATCCAGGCGATGTAGAGGTTCTCGCGCAGCTTGAAGCGGAAAGGCGCGAGCGTCAGGAACGTGGCGGCGGGCCGCGCGACGAGGATCAGGAACGCGCCGGCGAGGATCGCCGGCCCGAGCTCGCGCGCGACTGCCGAGGGGGTGACGAGCAGCCCGAGCAGCAAGAACATCCCGGCCTGCGCGAGCCAGGCGAGCCCGTCCATCACGCGCATCACGTGCTCGGTGGCGTGGCTGCGGCCGTTGCCGACGATGAGGCCCATGATGTAGATGGCGAGGAAGCCGCTGCCGCCGAGCTTGTTGATCACCGCGAAGGAAGCCACCGCGCCCGAGGCGATGAACAGCGCGTAGAGCCCTTCGGCGAGCCGGATGCGGTGCACCGCTTCGCGCAGGGCGAAGCCGAAGAACAGGCCGCCGAGGGCGCCGAGGCCGAGCTGCTGCACGAGGAGCAAGACGGCTCCGGCCGCGCCGGGCGGGGCGCCGCCGCGGATGAGCTCGACCAGCACGATGGTGAGGAAGATCGCCATCGGGTCGTTCGAGCCCGACTCAATCTCGAGAGTGGCGCTGACGCGCTCGTTCAGGTGCACGCCGCTGTGCCGCAGCAGCGAGAACACCGCCGCAGCGTCGGTCGAGCCGACGATGGCACCGAAGAGCAGGCCGTATTGCCACTTGAAGCCGAGCGCGAGCGCAGCGAACACGCCCAGCATCGCTGCCGTCAGCACCACGCCCACGGTGGAGAGCGCGAGCGCCGGTCCCAGCGCGACGCGGAACGTGCGGATGCTGGTACGCAGACCGCCGTCGAGCAGGATCAGCGCGAGCGCGAGGTTGCCGATCAGGAACGACAGCCCGAAATCGCTGAACTGGATGCCGCCGGGCCCGTCCTCGCCGGCGAGCATGCCGACCACCAGGAACACCAGCAGC
>JAQSVY010000306.1 GCA_029266935.1 Burkholderiales bacterium | reverse complement strand
CGCCGCGGGCGTGGTGGCGATGGGCGGCTACAACACCTTCTGCGAGGTGCTCTCGCTCGACAAGCGCGCGCTCATCGTGCCGCGCACCGCGCCGCGGCTGGAGCAGTTCATCCGCGCCGAGCGCGCCGCCAGGCTCGGGCTGGTCAGCATGCTCTCCGACGACGGCACCTACGACCCGGCGGTGATGGCGGCGGCGCTGCGCGCGCTGCCGCGCCAGAACCGTCCGTCCGACGTGGTGGTGCCGGGGCTGCTCGAGGGCCTGAAGAACGTCTCGCGCCTGGTCGCGCCGTGGATCGATTCCGAGCAGGAAGAGGCGCATCAGGCGAGCGTGTCTCGTATCGGCTGATTTGCGGGTCGCTTTTGTCCTGAAGGGGTATCCCCGGCTCTCCGAGGCGTTCATCGCTCAGGAGATCGCCGCCCTCGAGCGCCGCGGCCTCGACATCCTGATCGTCTCGCTGCGCCGCCCGACCGACGCGCGCGTGCACACGGTGCACCGCGAGATCAAGGCACAGCTCCTCTACCTGCCCGAGTACCTGCTCCTCGAGCCTTTGCGGGTCTTGAAGGCATGGTGGAAGGCCCGAAAACTCGAGAAATACCGGCCAGCCTTCCGTCTCTGGGTAAAAGACCTGCTGCGCGATCCCACCCCGAACCGCATCCGCCGCTTCGGCCAGGCGCTGGTGCTCGCCGCCGAGCTGCCCGGCGACGTCGGGCGGCTGCACGCGCATTTCCTGCATACGCCGGCCTCGGTGACGCGCTACGCGGCGGCGCTGCTCGGGCTGCCCTGGAGCGGCTCGGCGCACGCGAAGGACATCTGGACCACGCCCGCCTGGGAGAAGCGCGAGAAGCTCGCTGACTGCGAGTGGCTCGTCACCTGCACCGGGACGAACCGCGAGCACCTCGCCGCGCTCGCGCCCGCCGGGCGGGTCGAGCTCGTCTACCACGGCATCGACCTCGCGCGCTTCCCGCCGGCGCGCGCCGAAGGCTCGGCGCGCAACGGCAGCGGCGAGCCGGTGCGGATCCTGTCCGTCTGCCGCCTCGTCGAGAAGAAGGGCGTCGAGGTCTTGCTCGAGGCGCTGGCGCGCCTGCCTGCCGGCTTGAGGTGGAAGCTCGTCCATGCGGGTGGGGGTCCGCTCGGGCAATCCCTGCAGGGAAAAGCGAAATCTCTTGTAATACAGGACAACATCGAATGGCGCGGTGCGCTTACGCAGGAAGAATTGCTCGCCGAGTACCGCACGGCGGATCTGTTTGCCCTCGCGAGCCTGGTCGCGCGCGATGGCGATCGTGACGGGCTGCCCAACGTGCTGATGGAGGCGCAGAGCCAGGGCCTCGCCTGCGTGGCGACGCGCGTCTCGGCGATCCCGGAGCTCGTCGACGACGGCAGGAGCGGCGTGCTCGTGGGCGAGAACGACCCCGAGGCGCTGGCGCGCGCCCTCGAGGCGCTGATCCGCGACCCGGCACGCCGGCGCGCGCTCGGCGAAGCCGGCCTCGCGCGCGTGCGCGGCGATTTCGCGCTGGAGGCGAACCTCGAGCGCCTGGCGGTGAAATTCGGGCTGGGCCGCGATGCGCGTCGCCTTCTACGCACCGCTTAAGCCGCCGACCCACGGCACGCCTTCGGGCGACCGGCGCGTCGCGCGGCTGCTGATCGACGCGCTCGCGCTCGCCGGCCACGAGATCGAGCTCGCCTCGGACTTCCGCAGCTACGAGGGCACCGGCGACCCGCAGCGCCAGGCGGCGCTGCGCACGGAGGGCGAAGCGATCGCGCGCGGCCTGATCCAGAAATGGTCCGTGAAAAAGCGACCGGAGCTCTGGTTCACCTATCACCTGTACTACAAGGCGCCCGACTGGCTCGGCCCGCTCGCCGCCGAGGCGCTCGGCATTCCGTACGTCCTGACCGAGGCCTCGCATGCGCCCAAGCGCGCCGGCGGGCCCTGGGCGATCGGGCACGAGGCCACGGCGCGGGCGCTCGGCTGCGCGGCGCGCGTGTTCTCCCTTTCGCGCGACGACATCGCCGGCCTGCTGCCGCTCGTCGCGAAGGATCGCATCGCGTTCCTGCCGCCGTTCCTCGATCCGGCGCCGTACCAGTTTGCTTTCTCACAAAGAACTGCACACCGCCAGCGCCTCGCCAAGCAGCTTTCGCTTCCGCCTGAAGAGCCGTGGATCGTCGTCGCGGCGATGATGCGCGAAGGCGACAAGCTCGCCTCCTATCGCACGCTCGCCGGCACGCTCGGGCGCCTTGCCGACCTGCCGTGGCGGCTGCTCGTCGCCGGCGACGGGCCGGCGCGGGCCGCGGTCGAGAACGCCTTCAGGAAACTGATCTCGAGAACCCGCTTCCTCGGCGCCCTCGAGGAAGACCCGCTGGCGCGGCTCTATGCCGCCTGCGACCTGCTTGCCTGGCCGGCGGTGAACGAGGCCTTCGGCATGGCGCTGCTCGAGGCGCAGGCGGCCGGGCTGCCGGTGGTCTCCTGCGCGCTGCGCGGCGTCCCCGACGTGGTGGTCGACGGGCGCACCGGGCTGCTCGCGCCGGCGCTCGACGAGGCGGCGCTCGCGGCCCGCCTGCGGGAGCTGCTCACCGACGCGGAGAAGCGCACCGCCATGGGCCGCGAGGCGGCGAGGTTCGTCCGCGAGGAGCGCACCGCGCAGATCGCGGCGCGGCAGTTCCGCAAGCTGCCGTGACGCTGCTCGCGCTCCTGCGGCACGCCGAGACGGCGTGGAACGCCGAGCGGCGCATCCAGGGGCAGACCGA
>JAQSVY010000305.1 GCA_029266935.1 Burkholderiales bacterium | reverse complement strand
GGCCAGCCCTCGAGGAATTCCAGCACGCGGAAGCGGCTCTGGCCCTGCACCACGAGGTGGTGCGCGCCTTCGCCGCCGGTGATGTAGCGCACCACCTGGCCGGAGGTGCCGACCCAATGCAGGTCGTCGGCCTTCACCTGGTCCTTGGCGGGGTCGCGTTGCAGCAGGAACCCCACCTTGCGCTCTGCGCGCACCGCCTCCTGGGCGGCCGCGATCGAGCCCGCGCGCCCGACGGTGATCGGCGAGATCACGCCCGGAAAGAGCACGGTGTTGCGCATTGGAATGAGGATCAGTGCGTCCTCGGGCAACGGCTTCATTTGCACGTTCTTCGTACTCACACGCCCTCCTTCCGCCGAAAAACCAACGTCAAAATGCCGTCGGCGAGCTGCTTGCCCGAAAGCTCGAGGCCCGCGTAGGGATCGCCCAGCGGCAGGCCGACGTGGCGCTCGAAGCGCCCGTAAGGGATTTCGATGCGGTGGACCTGCGTGGTGTCCCCGCGGCAGGGAAAGGCGCGCAGCGCGGAAATCGTCACCCCGGCGGGCTCGATGCCGATCGTGATCGAGTCGGGGCGCACGCCGGGCAGCGCCACCTGCAGCGTCAGGCCGTCCTCGCTCTCGAGCACGTCGACCGGCGGCTCCCAGGCCGCCGCGGCATGGGTAAAGAACTGGCGCTGCAGGCGCTCGGCGCGGTCGAGCATCGACAGCGCCTCGCTCCACATCCAATGCGAAAGATCACGCGATCTCATGGGCGTTAGATTGCGGCGGTGAAGGGGCGAATCAAGGGCGCCGCAAGAAACGAACCGGAAATCGGGGTCAGACCCCGATTCCCGGCTTTTCTACGGCTTTTTAGCCTGCTCCAGCAACCACTTGCGGAAGGCGGTGACCGCCGGGCGGTCGGCGATCACCTCGGGGCAGATGAGGTAATAGGCCGACTGCGGCTTGAGCTCGATCTTGAAGGGCGCCACCAGCCGGTGCGAGCCGATATCGGCGTCGACGAGCGGGCGCAGCGCGAGCGCGACGCCGAGCTTCTGCGAGGCGGCCTCGAGCGAGAGGATGTTGGAGGAGAAATGCGGCCCGCGGCTGCCGTCCACGGCGTTTTCCACGCCCGCCGCTTCGAGCCACTTCTGCCAGGCGTTGCCGTGGGCGACGAGGTCCATCGCGTCGTCGTGCAGGAGCACGTGCTGCGCGAGCTCGGCAGGGTCGCCGCCCTTGACGATCTCGGGGTTGGCGACCACGGTCATCGCCACGTTGAAGAGGCGGTCGGCGCGGTAGCCGGGATAGTCGCCTGAGCCGAGGTGGATCTCGACCCCGGAGACCTCGTCGCGCAGATCGAGGCTCGACACCAGCGCCGCGGAGTCGAGCGCGCCGGCGTCTACCATCTTGCTGGAGGCGACCACCTTTACGTCGATCAACGGCTCGCGCCGCGCGAAATCGGCGAGCCGCGGCATCAGCCAGCGCGCGGCGAAGACCGGCGGCGCGGTGATCTGCAGGTCGGTCTCGGCGGCACGCTCGCGGATCGACTCCACCGCCGCGGCGAGCGCGTCGAAGCCGTCGCGCAGCCGCGGCAGCGCCGCGCGCGCCGCCTCGGTGAGCTGCACGCCGCGCCCGGCGCGGCGGAACAATTCCACGCCGAGGTACTCCTCGAGGCTCCTCACCTGGTGGCTCACTGCGGCCTGCGTGATGGACAGCTCGCTCGCCGCCTCCTTGAACGAGAGGTGGCGCGCGGCGGCCTCGAATACCCGCAACGCGTTCAGGGGCGGCAGGCGATAAATCACGGCACCCGTGAGTTTTTCTTATGCAAGAGGTGAGATTTGATCGTTTGTCCGCTGGCGCTTCAAGCCCTATCTTGCATGGCGTGATAGGAGAAAAGCAGATGACCAAACATACGTACCGAATGGCCAGCGCCGAGGAATTGTACGCGCTGGAGATGCAAGCCCGCCGGCTGCGCTCGCAAGCAGTCGCCAACGCTTTGCGCAACGGCGTCAAGGCCGTGCGCTCTTACTTCGCCCGCCCCGCTTCGGCGCCGCGCGGCAGGATGGTGCGCCATGCGTGACGAACCGATGACGCCGTTCTGGCGCGAAGTTTACGGCTCGCTACCGGCGCACGTGCGCGAGCGCTACCTCAGTGAGTTCGTCGCAGCGGAACGCTGGGAACTAACCATCGGCTCGCTGATCGAAGTGTGGACTCGCGCAAAGAAAGCGACGCGGGATGTGTTTCAAACACTGAATTTCGCGAAGTAGTCCGCGGCAAAGCTGCCTCGCCGTCCGAGCTCCGAAGCCTCCTCCTCCTCCTCTGGCCTAGGGCGCGCTCGGGCGGCGAGCATTATTTCCCGGTTTTTAATTATCATCCGGGGGTGAAAGCCAGCCCCCGGGCCGCAGGTGCCGTGGTCTTCCGCCGCACCGACCGCGGCATCCGCATCCTGGTGCTGCGCGCCTTCAAGAGCTGGGACTTCCCGAAAGGCATGGTCGAGCCCGGCGAAGACCAGCTCGCCACCGCCAGGCGCGAAGTCGCCGAGGAGACCGGGCTCGACGAGCTCGATTTCCCCTTCGGCGACGAATTCAGGGAAACCGTTCCGTACGCCGCCAACAAGGTGGCGCGCTACTACCTCGCCGAGACCACCGAGCACGCGATCGAGCTTCCGGTCTCGCCCGAGCTCGGCCGCCCCGAGCACCACGAGTACCGCTGGGTGACCTACGAGGAGGCCGAAGAGCTCCTGCCGCCGCGCCTCGCCATCGTCCTCGACTG
>JAQSVY010000304.1 GCA_029266935.1 Burkholderiales bacterium | reverse complement strand
CCAGCGCCAGAAGTTGAGCGTGACCGGATCGAACGCCTCGCGCAGGGCGCGGCCGACGACCCAGTTGCCCGCCCAGAGCAGCATGGCGGCCGCGAGCAGGGCGAAGGCACCGGGGCGACCGAGGGTCCGCATCTTGCTAGCGAGTGGCTATGAGCATGAATGGGGTTCGAACTGTACTGGCGATTGCCGCCCTCGGGCTGAGCAATTTTGCGGGCGCGCAGACCGGCGACGCCGGGCGCGGCTCGACGCCGCCCGGCGTCTCGCGCGATGGCGCCGCGCCGAGCGAAGGCGCCATCAAGGGCGGTGCCATCCTGCCGGGCGAGTCGGCGGGCGTGCCCGACGGATCGCCAGGCACGGCGCCGTCCGCGGACCGCGCGCTCAGCCGCTGCTACGAGCTATCGGGGACGCTGCGAGAGCAGTGTCTGCGCGACGCGCGCAATGCGGGCGCGGGCGCGACGCGCCCGTCGGAAGCCCCGCCGACGGTGCGCGACCCGGTCAATGCCCCGCCGCCGCAGAACCCGCGCTAAGCTTTGCACCAGTCCTTGATCACCGCCTCGTAGATCGCCACCGCCTGGCGGGTGCGCTCGATGCTGCAGTACTCGTCGGTCTGGTGCGCCATGGCAGCCTCGCCGGGACCGAGCACCACGGCGGGCGCGCCGACGTAGGCCTTGAGGAGATTCGCCGCATCGGTCATGTACGGCGCGGTGCGCGCGTGTGGCGCCTCGCCGACGAAGGGCTTGCAGATCTCGAACACGCGCTGCACCCACTCCTGGTCCGGCGCGGTCCACACCGGGTTCAGATCCGAGAAGACGTCCAGCTCCGCGTCTTTGCCAAGAAGATCTTTCAACCTGGAAAGCAGCGCACCATGATCCAGGCCTGGCACGGTGCGGATGTCGACGCCGATGACCGCGTCGTCGGGAACGAGGTTCACGCCGCTGCCGCCGGCGAAGGTTCCGACGTTCAGCGTCGGCTTGCCCATCACGGCATGCGGCGCGGCTCCAAACTCGAAATTCTCCAGCCTGGTGACGACCGCCGCGGCCTTGTAGACCGCGTTGACGCCGAGCTCGGGCATCGAGCCGTGCGCCGACACACCGCGAAAGCGAGCGTTGAACTTGATCGAGCCCTTGTGCCCGACCAGCGGGTAGTTGGAGGTCGGCTCGCCCACCACCATCGCGCCGGCGCGGCCGAGCAGCTTCCTCTGCCCGGCGAGATGCCTCGAGCCGATGCAGCCGCCCTCCTCCCCGGCGGTGAGGACGAGAACGATGCCGGGTGTTCCAGACAAGGACTTTCCGAACGTGCGTGCTGCAAGCAGCATGGCGGCGACGCCTGATTTCATGTCCGAGGTGCCGCGGCCGTAGAGCTTGTCGCCGTCGCTCTCGCCGCTGAAGGGGTCCTTCGACCACTTGCGCGAGCCCAGCGGCACCACGTCGAGGTGTCCGGTCAGGCAGAGCGGCGCTTTCGCGTCGGAGCCGCCGGCGCGCGCGACCAGGCTCGTTCTACCCTCTTCATATTCAAAGAATTGAATGGAGAAACCGGACTCTTCGAGAATCGCCCCGGCCATGCGCGCGCAGTCGCGCTCGCGGCCGGGCGGGTTGATGGTGTCGAAGGCAAGGAGGGACCTGGTGAGGGAAACGGCGTCTTTGTCGGTCATGGCAGAGCGATCATAGTAGCAATCGGGGCAGGCAGCAGCCGCGACGGGCGAGTGCTTGCGACGGCGATTGATGGCCCGGCGAATCGGGGGTATTTTTTGGCCATGTTCAACGTCATGGTCGAATGGCTGGACGAGGAGAAGACGCGCGCCCGCTTCTCGCTTCCCGGCCGCCGGGAATGGAGCGCGCAGCACGTGAGCGACCTGATCCGCGTGCTCTCGGAGATCCGCGCCTCGATGTCGCCGCCGCCGGAGCAGGCGCCGATCGTGCTCGAGGCGCGGGTCGAAGAGACCTGGCAGTTCCGTTCCTAGGCCGCCTCGCGTTCCTCCTTCTGCTGGAGGGCGAAGATCGAGGTGTAGCCGCCTGACCAGTCGGGCGGCATCAGGCAGGGCCGCGGGTCGTGGTGCGCCCACTCGGCACGCCGGCCGCGGATGATCATCTGGTCCTTCGTCGAGCGGATCGGGTTCACGGTGTAGGGGAACGCGTCGGCGGAGCTCAGCGTGTTGAGGAGCAGCGGCCGCCCGAGGTCGGAGAGGTTCTTCGCCGAGTAGTGCAGCGTGCGGCAGTTGTGCAGCGTGAGCGAGCCCGCGGGGCCGGGAAGCGCTACCGCCTTCGAGCGGTCGAGCTTCGCCGCGTCCTCGTCGCGCAGGCAGCCGATCCACTTCCCGTCGTGGTCATACTGTGTCGGCATCGGCTCGATGCGGTGGCTGCCGGGAAGAACCTGCAGCGGCCCCTGGTCCATGCCGCAGTCGTAGAGGTAGGTGCCGACGGTGAGCGGCGAGTAGTTGGTGTGCGGCCAGAAAGAGATGTCGTAGTGCCACTTCACCTCCTCGCCGCCGTGCGCCCACTTGAAGTTGATCTTCGAGTGGTGGAACTTGACGTCGGGGCCGACCAAGTCGGCGACGATATCCCCGACGAGGGATTCGGATACGTAGTTCCAGAACGCCGGATGCTGGTCGACCGGCGCCGAGACGCGGCGAAGGCGCGGCGCCTCGGGCCTGTGCCCGGGCTCGAGGTCCCAGACCGCGTCGGGCTTGGCGACCTTGCGGCTTCGCTCGATCAGCTCCTCGGTCGCGGCGCGCAGCCGCTCCACGATTT
>JAQSVY010000303.1 GCA_029266935.1 Burkholderiales bacterium | reverse complement strand
CCACCAGTGCTCGCAGTGCCGGCGCTGCTCGGTGTTCTGCCCCTACGGCATCGACACCGCCGAGATCTCGATGGCGGCGCGCGACATCATGGACAGCGTGGGCCTGGGCCAGAAGTACTCCAACGAGATCATCGGCAAGGTGCACAAGATCGGCAACAACCTCGGCCTGCCCGGGCCGGCGCTGCGCGACACGCTCGACGGGCTGGAAGAGGACGTGAAGGAGGCGACCGGGGCGGACGTCAAGTTCCCGCTCGACGAGAAGGGTGCCGAGGTGCTGCTCATCACGCCGAGCGCCGACTTCTTCGCCGAGCCGCACATCGACGGCCTGATCGGCTACGCCAAGGTGTTCCACGCCGCGGGCATCTCGTGGACGCTGTCCACGCACGCCTCCGAGGCGGCGAACTTCTCGCTCTTCATCGGCAACCACGACAACCTGCAGAAGGTGGCCGAGCGCATCCGCGAGGCGGCGCTCGAGCTGGGCGTGAGGCGCATCGTGGTGGGAGAGTGCGGCCATGCCTGGCGCGTCGCCTACAGCTTCTGGAACACGCTCATCGGGCCGTTCGATTTCCTCGACCCGCGCTACCCCGCGCCGCAGCACATCTGCGAGGTCACATATGACCTCATCCAGCGCGGCGCGATCACGCTCGACAAGAGCGGGAACGCCGACAAGGTGGTGACGTTCCACGATTCGTGCAACGTGTCGCGCGCTTCGCGCATGGGCGGGGTGCCGGGCGGGCAGTTCACGATCCCGCGCGAGATCATCCGCGCCTGCGTCGACAAGTTCGTCGACATGGCGCCCGAGACCATCGGCGAGACCACGTTCTGCTGCGGCGGCGGCGGGGGGCTCCTCACCGACGACCTGGTCGAGCTGCGCGTCAAGGGCGCGCTGCCGCGCATGCAGGCCCTCCAAACTGTGGTGGAGGAGCACGGCGTCAACTACCTGGCCGCGATCTGCGCCATCTGCAAGAGCCAGTTCACCAAGGTGCTGCCCTACTACAAGCACCCCATGGAAATGATCGGCAGCGTGCACGGGATCGCTGCAGGAGCGCATTTTCGCCGGCGACGAGTCCGACAAGTGCCCCACCTACGTGCACAAGACGCCGCCCTGCCAGGCGAGCTGCCCGTCGGGCGAAGACATCCGGGGCTGGCTCAACATCGTGCGCGGCGTGGAGAAGGCGCCCAAGGGCACGAGCATGCAGGAGTACGCGTTCCGGCGCTCGACCGACGCCAATCCGTTTCCGTCGATGATGGGGCGCGTGTGCCCCGCGCCCTGCCAGCAGGGCTGCAACCGCAACAAGGTGGAGGACTACGTCGGCATCAACGCGGTCGAGCAGTACATCGGCGACTATGCGCTGCAGCAGAAATTTTCCTTCCAGGCCGGTCCCGAGACCGGCAAGCGCGTCGCCATCGTCGGCGGCGGCCCGGCGGGCCTGTCCGCGGCGTACCAGTTGCGCCGCAAGGGCCACGCGGTGACGCTGTTCGACGATCACGCGGAGCTCGGCGGCATGGCCAAGTACGGCGTGCCGGGCTACCGCCTGCCGCGCACGCATCTCGACGGCGAGATCGACCGCATCATCGCCATGGGCGTCGACGTGCGGCTCAACACGCGCATCGGCAAGGACGTGCAGCTGAAGGACCTCGAGAATGACTTCGACGCGGTGCTGCTCGCGCTCGGCTGCAAGGCGGGACGCGCATTGCCGGCGCCGGGCGCCGATGCGCCCAACGTCATCAGCGGGGTCGCGTTCCTCGAGGCCTTCAACCAGGGACGCCTCAAGGCGGTCGCCGGCCGCGTGGTGGTGGTCGGCGGCGGCGACACCTCGGTGGACGTGGTATCGGTGGCGCGGCGCCTGGGCTACGTCGAGGATGTCGCGGAGACCGAGCGCCCGGAGCACGTGATCATGGGCCACACCGCGCACGACGTCTCGACGCTCGCCGCGCGCCAGGGCGCGGACGTGATGCTCACCTCGATGCAGCCGATCGAGCAGATGAACGCCGCCAAGCACGAGATCGAGGACGCGCAGCGCGAGGGCGTGAAGATCCAGGGCAACCTCCTGCCCAAGAAGGTGATCGTCGACGAGAAGAGCGGGCGCGCCAAGGCGCTGCGCCTGATCGAGGTGCAGTGGGACAAGAACAAGTTCACGGAGAAGCCCGGCACCGAGATGGACGTCGAGGCCGACCTCATCGTCGTCGCCATCGGCCAGAAGGGCGACCTCGCCGGCATGGAAGAGCTCGACAACGGCAAGGGCCAGATCGCGGCCGACAAGTTCTACCAGCTGCCCAACCGCCCGGGCGTGTTCGCCTGCGGCGACATCATCCGGCCGCACCTGCTGACCACCGTCATCGGCCAGGGCTCGATCGCGGCCGACAGCATCGACCGCTACCTGAAGGGCGAGGAGTTCGCCAAGCGCCCGAAAGTGGACGTGCACCACTTCAACCTGCTGGACAAGCTGCGCGAGGTGAAGCTCGAGCCGGCGAAGTACCAGCCCTCCGAGGCGAACGGCCCGCGCCCCATCGACCAGGGCCTGCGCGGCACTTCCGAGAAGGGCAAGGCGGTGGGCGGCTTCGCCATCCACAACTACGAGGACCGCAGCGCCGCGGAGGTGAGCAAGCCCGAGGAGCTGTTCCTCGGCCATTTCCCCCACCAGGAGAGGATCAAGCGCACCGAGATCGGCCCCTCGGCCGAGGAAGTGCTCGGGCACTTCGCCGAGCGCATGGTGGGACTGAACGACAAGCAGGCGGTGGACGAAGCCAAGCGCTGCATGAGCTGCGGCATGTGCTTCGAGTGCGACAACTGCGTCATCTACTGCCCGCAGACCGCGGTCAAGCGCACGCCCAAGTCGGAGGCCACGATGGGTCGCTACGTCTATACCGACTACGACCTGTGCATCGGCTGCCACATCTGCGCGGACGTCTGCCCCACCGGCTACATCAAGATGGGGCTGGGCGATCACTAGGGAAAATGGGAATGCGCCGGGTTGTCGTTCCCGCGAAGGCGGGAACCCATGTTCTTGAAAAAGAAAACGGGGCCCCCGCTTTCGCGGGGGCGACGGCTTCGGAGCTTCCCTAGCATGAGGACCGTGCGCATCGCCGCTCTCCTGCTCGCTGCCGCGGCCTCGGCCGCGGCGCTCGCCGACGCGCCGGTCATCAAGATCGAGCGCGGCGAGGCCTGCGTGGCGCCGGTCGCCGAGATGCGGCGCGACCACATGAAGATGCTCCTGCACCAGCGCGACCGCACCATGCGCCAAGGCGTGCGCGAGCCGCGCTTCAGCCTCAAGGGCTGCGTCGACTGCCACGCGAGCCAGAAGACCGGCAGCGTGCTCGGCAAGGAGGGCTTCTGCTCGAGCTGCCACGAGTACGCCGCGGTGAAGATCGACTGCTTCGAGTGCCATTCCCCGCACGCGCAAAAGCGCACAGCGGCCAAGCCATGAATCCGGAGCGCCGTCAGCTTCTCGGTTGGGGCGCCGCCGCCGCGGTCGGCGGAGCGCTCGCACCGGGCCTGCGGCTGATCGAGCTCGCGCAGGCGCGCTCGCCGCAGGAGGCCGCCTCCAAGCTGCAGCGCTGGGGGCTGCTGATCGACATCACCAAGTGCTCGGACTGCGACGTCTGCGTCACCGCCTGCCACGAGGAGAACGGCGTGGCCTCGAACGGCCGCCCGGCGACCGACGCGCAGTGGATCCGCAAGGTGAGCCTGCGCGACAAGCGCACCGGCTACGCGCAGACGCTTCCGCTCATGTGCCAGCACTGCGAGCACCCGCCGTGCGTGGACGTGTGCCCGACCGGCGCCTCGTTCA
>JAQSVY010000302.1 GCA_029266935.1 Burkholderiales bacterium | reverse complement strand
TCATCTCCGTCCTCGGGAAACTCGGCGTCGAAAAAGCCGTACTGGTGGGCCATTCCATGGGCTCCCTGATCGCGCTCGATGCCGCGGCCCGCTACCCGCGGCACGTCGAGAAGATCGCCCTCGTCGGCGTCGCCTACCCGATGAAAGTGACCGAGCCGTTCCTCGACGCGGCCCGTCGCAACGATCTTGCGGCGTTCGGTATGCATACCATCTGGGGGCACGCGGCGCAGGTGCCCCTCGGCAGCAACCCGAACCCCGGCATGTGGATGTATGGCGACAACCTTGCGCGGCTGCGCCGGCTCGCGCCCGGCGTGCTCCATAACGATCTCAAGGCGTGCAACGACTACGTGTTCTCCGGCGCCGTGCAATGCCCGGTGCTCTTCATCCTGGGCAAGCGCGACGTCATGACGCCGCCGCGTGCCGCGCAGGCGTTGCTCGACAAGCTACCGAACGCGAGCGTCGAAATTGCAGAGCTCTCCGGCCATGGGCTGATGGGCGAAGCGCCCGACGCCACTCTCGACGCGCTGGTCGCCTTCCTCAGGCGCTGAGGAAGCCGCCGCCGTTCACGTGCAGGGTCCGGCCGGTGATGTAACGTGCGCCGGCCGCTGCGGGCATGAGCTTCATTTTACCCAGCGTGCCAGCGCCACGGCCCAGGCGCTGAGCGCGCCGAAGGCGAGCATCGCCACGGCGATGAGCGCAAATATGGCGCCCAGCGTCAGCATTCCTGCAATGGAGAGCAGCAAGGCCCCGGCGAGGATGATGGCGAGGCGCGCGGTGCCGGCGAGCACCGGCCTCACCACCTGGCCCGCACCCTGCGCCGCGAAGTAGAGCGAAATGCCCAGTGCCAGGAACGGGAAAAACGGCGCCACGATGCGCAAGTAGAGCGTGCCCGCGTCGAGCACGCCGGGGTCGGCGCTGAACAGGCCCACCCACGCCAGCGGAAAGAGCCACACCGCCGCGCCGATCGCGAGGCTCATCGCGCAGGCGACCGCGGCCCCGGTCCAGGCGATCGCCTTGGCGCGCTCGATGCGCCCGGCGCCGACGTGGGTGCCGACCAGGGCCACCATGGCCTGGCCGACGGCGAATACGAGCGGGATCTGCAGCAGCTCCAGGCGCACGCCGACGCCGTAGCCGGCGAGCGCGGGCGCGCCGAAGCGCCCGACGATGCCGGTGAGGATCACCGCGGTGAGCACCGTCTGCACTGCCGAGACGGTGGAGATCAGCCCGACGCGCAGGATCTCGCGGAAGAGGCGCGGCTCGAGGCGCAGGTCGCCCCACTGCGGCCGCAGGGCGCTCGAGCTGCGCAACACGAAGGCCGCCATGGCCGCGGCGGCGATGCCGAAGGTGGTGACGTAGGCGATGGCCGCGCCGGCGATGCCGATGCGCGCGACCAGCAGCCCGGACAGCGGCACGTGCACCACCGCTGCGCCAATCAGTGCCACGGCGGGCACCACCATGTTGCCCGAGCCGCGCAGCACGCTTGCCAGGGTGTTGGCAAGCCAGACCGTGGCCGCGCCGGCAAAGATGATGTCCGAGTAGGCGAGGGCCGCTTCGAGCGCCGCGCCGCGCCCGCCGAGCAGTGCGTACACCGGGCGCCCGAAGGCGAGCAGCAGGATCGTGAAGCCGCCGGCCATCGCCGCGGCGATCACCAGCGCATGCACCACGAGGCGCCGCGCCATCGCCGTTTCGCCGGCGCCGAGCGAGCGCGCGATCGCCGAGGAGACGCCCCCGCCCATCGCTCCCGCGGAGGTCATCTGCAGGAGCATCAGCAGCGGGAATACCAGCGCCAGGCCGGCCAGCGGCTCGGTGCCGAGCCGGCTGACGAAGTAGGTGTCGCCGATCGACACCATCGACTGGAACAGGACGAGCAGCAGCCCCGGCGCCGAGAGCCGCGTCAGGGTCGGCAGGATGGGCGCCGAGAGCAGCCGCTCGGTGCGCAGGCTCAAGGAAGCGGCAGGAGGCGGGGCAGGAGGCGGGCGGCGAGCCAGCCCGCGGCAACGCCAACGGCATTGGCGAGCATGTCCATCGCGTCGTACTGGCGCAGCCCCGACAGGCCCTGCAGCACCTCCAGCCCGACGCCCATGGCCAGAAAGGCGATGCCGTGGAAGAGCCTCATTTCTTGGGAAGCATAGATCTGACAGAACCAGAACATCAGCAGCCCATAGGCGAGGACGTGCCCGAGCTTGTCGCTCGCGGTGAAGTCGACGCGCGGCGGCGAGGAGATGAGCGAGAGCCAGACGATCGCCGCCGCCCAGCTCCACCCCAGGAGTAGCGCAATGGCCCTGGTCTTCAGAATAGCGTCATCTGACCATGACGCGAGGGCGGACGGAAGCGGCTGCAGTCGAGCTCGGGCGGATTCCTGCCCGCGCCGTGGTCGTTCAGGCCGTAGCGCCGGCAGGCGATGTCGAAGCGCTGCTCGATCAGCTCGGCGTAGCTGCCGGTGCCGGTCATGCGGGTGCCGAAACTGGGATCGTTGTCGCGGCCGCCGCGCATCTGGCGCACGATGCTGATGACGTGCTCGGCGCGCTCGGGGTAGTGCGCGGCGAGCCACTCCTTGAACAGCGCCTTCAGCTCGTGCGGCAGGCGCATGATCACGTACGCCGCCTCCCTGGCGCCCGCCGCCGCCGCGGCCTCGAGCACGTGCTCCAGGGTCTTGTCGTTCAGCGCTGGGATCAGCGCCGCGACCATGACGCCGCAGGGAACACCAGACGAGGACAGCTTCCTCAGAATATCGATTCGGCGCTGCGGGCTTGCGGCGCGCGGCTC
>JAQSVY010000301.1 GCA_029266935.1 Burkholderiales bacterium | reverse complement strand
GGCGCTGCTCTTCTTCGTCATCGTCGCGAGCCTTTTCCCGCTCGGCGTCGGCGCTGAGCCCAACCTGCTGCGCGAGATCGCGCCGGGGGTGATCTGGGTGGCGGCACTGCTTTCTTCGCTTCTATCCCTGAGAAGGTTGTTTGAAAGCGATCATGCGGATGGCACGCTCGAGCAGATGCTGCTCGGCGCGGCGCCGCTCGGCGTGGTGGTGATCGCGCCGCTGATCGCGCTGCAGTACGACCTTCCGGCGGTTCTCTACCCGGTGCTTGCCTTATCATTGGCCCTGGGCACGCCGGTGCTCAGCCTGATCGGGGCGATCGGCGCGGCGCTGACCCTCGGCCTGCGCGGCGGTGGCGTGCTGCTCGCGCTGCTGGTCCTGCCCCTGTACGTTCCGGTGCTGATCCTCGGCGCAGGCGCGGTCGAGATGTCCGCCGCGGGATCGGGCGGCGAAGCGCAGCTGCTGCTGCTGGCCGCCGCGCTGGTGTTCGCCGCCGCGTTCGCCCCCTGGGCGATCGCGGGCGCCTTGAGGATTTCTTCGGAATGAGATGGTTCTGGTACGCCTCGCCGCAGACGTTTTTCCCCCTCGCCGGGCGCATCGCGCTGTGGTGCGGGTTTGCAGCCGCGCTACTTGCGGCAGCCGGCCTCTATGTCGGGTTCTTCGTCGCGCCCACCGATGCGCAGCAGGGCGAGGCCTACCGCATCATCTTCATCCACGTGCCGGCGGCGTGGATGTCGATGTTCCTGTACGTATTGATGGCCTTCTGGGCGGCAATCGGCCTCGCCTTCAACACGCGGCTCTCCGGCATGATGGCTTCCGCGATCGCGCCCACCGGCGCGCTCTTCACCTTCATCGCGCTGTGGACCGGATCGCTGTGGGGCAAGCCCACCTGGGGCACGTGGTGGGTATGGGACGCGCGCCTTACTTCCGAGCTGATCCTGCTCTTCCTCTACTTCGGCTTCATGGCGCTGCACGCGGCGATCGAGGACGTTCGGCGGGCCGACCGCGCCTGCGCGGTGCTCGCGCTGGTGGGCGTGGTCAATGTTCCGATCATCTACTACTCGGTGCAGTGGTGGAACACGCTCCACCAGGGGGCCTCGGTAAGCCTGACCCGGGCGCCCACGATGGCGAAGACCATGCTGACCGGCATGCTGCTGATGGCGCTCGCCTTCTGGCTGTACAGCATCGCCGTCGCCATGCTGCGGGTGCGCTGCATCATCCGCGAGCGCGAAGCGGTGGCGGCATGAGCGAATTCTTCGCCATGGGTGGGTATGCTCTGTACGTCTGGGGCTCCTACGGGGTGACGGCGGTTCTGCTGGGAGTCGAAATCTTTCTTTTGCTGAGAAGGTCACGTGAAGCCAAGACATAAACGCATGGCGGCAATCGCGGTCGGCGTTGCCGCGCTCGGCATCGTCGCGGCGCTGGTGCTTACCGCATTCGAGAAGAACCTGGTGTTCTTCTTCACGCCGTCGCAGGTGGTGGCGAACGAGGCGCCGCAGGGCCGCACTTTCCGCATCGGCGGCATGGTGCTCGAGGGCAGCGTCAAGCGCGAGGGCGTGGAAGTGAAGTTCGTGGTCACCGACACCGCGAAGAACATCCCGGTGGTGTACAGCGGCGCGCTGCCGGACCTCTTCCGCGAGGGCAAGGGCGTCGTGGCGCAGGGGCAGCTCGGCCCCGACGGCGTGTTCCGCGCGCGCGAGGTACTCGCCAAGCACGACGAGAACTACATGCCGCCGGACGCCGCCCACGCGGTCGAGCAGGCGCAAAAAACACTGCAAATGAAATGATTCCGGAACTCGGCCAGGTGGCGTTATCCCTCGCGCTCGTCGTGGCGCTGGCGCAGGGCATTCTGCCGTTGACCAACACGGCCTGGGGCGGCCTCGCCCGCTCGGGCGCGCAGGCGCAGACGCTGATGGTGGCGTTCGCCTTCGGCTGCCTGACCTACGCTTTCGTCACCAACGACTTCTCGGTGCAGTATGTCGCGCTGCACTCAAACAGCGCGCTGCCGCTGCACTACCGCGTCTCGGGGGCCTGGGGCGGGCACGAGGGGTCGCTCCTCCTGTGGTGCCTGATGCTCGGCGTGTGGATGAGCGCGGTGAGCTTCTTCAGCTCCCACCTGCCCGAGGACATGGTGGCGCGCGTGCTTGGTGTGATGGGCCTGGTGAGCGCCGGTTTCCTCGCCTTTCTGCTCTTCACCTCCAATCCCTTCGACCGCCTTTTCCCGGTGCCCGCCGACGGACGCGACCTGAACCCGCTGCTGCAGGACCCGGGCATGGTGATCCATCCGCCGTTGCTCTACATGGGCTACGTCGGCTTCTCGGTGGCCTACGCCTTCGCCGTCGCGGCGCTCATCTCGGGGCGGCTCGACGCCGCGTGGGCGCGCTGGTCGCGGCCGTGGACGACCGTGGCGTGGGTGTTCCTGACGCTCGGCATCGCGCTCGGCAGCGCCTGGGCCTACTACGAGCTCGGCTGGGGCGGCTGGTGGTTCTGGGATCCGGTGGAGAACGCCTCGTTCATGCCCTGGCTGGTCGGCACGGCGCTCATCCATTCGCTCGCGGTGACCGAGAAGCGCGGCGGGTTCAGGAGCTGGACGGTGCTGCTCGCGATCGTCGCCTTCGGCCTGTCGCTGCTCGGCACCTTTCTCGTGCGCTCGGGCGTGCTGACCTCGGTGCACGCCTTCGCCGTCGACCCCAAGCGGGGCGTGTTCATCCTCGCGCTGTTCGCGGCGATGATCGGCGGCGCGCTGGTCCTCTACGCCTGGCGCACCGGCCGCATCGGGCTGGGCGGGCGCTTCGAGCCGGTCTCCCGCGAAAGCTTCCTCCTCGCCAACAACGTGCTCCTCGCCACCGCGGCCGCCACGGTGTTCCTCGGCACCCTCTATCCGCTGCTGATCGACGCGCTCGGCGCGGGCAAGATCTCGGTCGGGCCGCAGTACTTCGAGGCGGTGTTCGTGCCGATCATGGCGCCGGCGCTCTTCCTC